>JAAYUB010000111.1 GCA_012517875.1 Acidobacteriota bacterium
CCGCGTTTCCCTGGGGATCCAGATCCAGATTCAGCGGCGCGATCCGGGCCGCCGGGCGCGACAGGAAGGTGTGCAGATCGGGCCCGGCGGGTGTCCAGGCGGGGTCAGGATCTTCGAACCGGTGGAATCCGATGACCCCGTTGGAATACAGGAAGATTCGCCGGCAGGGAACACCGGCAAAGTCAAAGGCGAAGCCGTCGGGGAGTCCGAATTCGACGGCATCATCGTCGGCGAGCGGCAACTCGTTGATGCTGAACATGAATCCGGTCACGACCTCTCCAGCGGACACATAGGTGGACATGCCGGAGGGAATCTCGCTGAAGCCGTCGATGGTGCAAGCGCCGATGCCGTCGTCCTCGATGGTGGCCGCGGTGATGTCGTCCCGGCCGTCAATCCCCTCAACCACCAGCCGGTAGTCGCCGGGTGGCACGCCGGCGACGCGGAACTCGCCGCTGCCGTCGCCGGCATACCCGGACAATCCGGCGACCTGGATATTTGGATTCGAGTTCATGATGGCGCGCACATGGGCGGCGGTCACCGGAACCATGTGTCTGTAGTGCACATGGCCCTTGATCGTGCCCGTCTCCAGCACGAAGGGCAGGTGATCGGGCGGCGAATAGGTCGTCTCGGGATAGAGCGCGGAGATCCCGGCCGTGTCGTCGAACTCCAGGGAGCGGCCGAACCGGTCGTCCTCGGGATTGGTATACGGGTACATGGTGGGAATGTAGAGGGGCTGAATGGGATCGGCACCCGGTTCGCCGTTGACCGTGTTGATGGCGCCCACAAACGTGTGACCCAGGCCCCAGATATGGCCCAGCTCGTGCGTGGCGGTGGCCTCCAGATCCAGATCGGGCGAAGAGGGGAATGTGCCGTTGAGGATCAGCAGGGCGTCCACGATCTCCTGGGAGGCGGTATCCTCGATGGTGATCCCGACGCCGGCGACCGTTTCCGGATCCAGCCCCAGGGCTTCGAAAACCCCGCCGGTTTCGTCAAACACGATTTCGTTGATTTCGTCGCCGATGATCCCGTAGTCAGTACCCAGGTTGTCCTCGTTGAAGTCGGGCACGTCGGTGTAGATGTACAGCTCGCCCCCGAGGCGCAGCGCGGTGGGCACGTTGTCCCAGGTGTCGAGCGAGTCGGCGATGAGCGGCAGACCGTCGCCGCCGGCCAGCGTCCCGGCGTCAAGAACGAATTCGACGGGCGGGTGAGCCCATCGGACGATCCGGGTGCGGTGGTCGACGCTGGACACGCCGCTCTGGTGCACGTACGCGTCAATGGCGCCGGTCAGCAGCGAGACCAGCAGGAAGAGGAACCATCGAGTGAAGGTGCGTGCGTTCATTGGGCCACCTTCCCGACGGCGTTCTGAAGCAACGGCCGGATATCATCCAGACGGCGCCAAGAGAGTGAACCGGAGGCGGCGGCTGACTGGCTTGGGCTTGCAGCCTTGGCTTCGGTGAGTGCGATCTGCCGGCGGTTCAGGGCAATCTCCCATTGTCCGGATTCGCCGGCAATGCGCGCCGGCGCGATTCCGTTCATGGCGCCGGCCACCAGGAGCGAGCCGCTCCGAGCGGTGCGGCGGAGGAGCAGGAGGTAGGACTGCCCGGGCTGGAAGCGCGGTGCGTCGTGCAGCACGACGCGGTACTGGCCGGCGGCCCCGCCGGCCACCCGCAGGGTGAAGGTCTCACCGGGCGACTCACCGGCCAGGGTATCGAGCCGGTTGAACTCGTACACAGTGAAAATCATGCCCCCGGTTCCGGCCTGGACCCCGCAAGCGGAGGTGCACGTCGCCAGCACTGCGCTGTCGGCCCGGCGGGCGGTTTCCACCAGGGGAGCGCTCCGGGTTCGCGCCAGCACACCGCTGACCGCGGCCAGCGACAGGATCGACAGGGTGATCAGGACGCGCAGTCTCATGTTGCCACCTCCATCATGCGCACACAGATAGATCCGGTCAGGAGCGGGAAAGTTCACCGCAGAGCGTAACGTTTGGCCTGGTATCAGGGACGGTCGCGGCGGGCGATGCGGTTCCGAAACTACCGGGACGCGGTCCCTTCGGCCTCATGCCGGACCCGTCGAGACCAGGCGAACCGGATGATCACCAGGGTCAGTAGGGCGATGATGAAAAGCAGCGCCCGGGCGCCCCAGAGGTAAGGCTGGCGCTCCGTGGGAACGCCCTGCATGACCAGTTTGGGCATCGCGTCCTGGACCAGCCAGACGCCCAGGATGATCAGCAGGTAGATCGGGGTGATGTATTTCATGACAAATTTGAATACCTGCGGAACGCGGAGTTCGGCTCCGCGGGTGATCTCCTCCCAACCCCGGCGGATGCCGTACACCCAACTGAACAGGATGCTCTCGCTGGCCCCGAGCACCACCAGGCCGAAGGTCCCGGCCCAGAAATCCAGTTCGTCCAGGAATCCGTAGCGGAAATAGAGCACCACCAGCGTGGCGGAGACAAACAACACGCCGAAGACCACCAGCACCGCCCGCCGGCGGCTCCAACCCAGGTCATCCTGCAGCAGGGCGATCGCGGGCTGGGTCAGCGCGGCCGATGAAGTGATCCCCGCGATGAACAGGAGCAGGAACCAGGCGGCGCCGAACAGTTCGCCCAGCGGCAGTTGCTGGAAGATGACCGGCAGTGCCTGGAAACCCAGGTCGTAGGCGCCCTGGCGGGCGATTTCCTGTGTTTCGACCAGACCGAAGAAAGCGACGGCGGCGGGGATGGCGATGGTGCCGCCGAGGATGACTTCGACGAATTCGTTTGTGGTGGCGGTGGCCAGTCCGTTCAAGGTGAGATCGGCATCGCGGCGGATGTACGACGCGTAAGTGGTCATGATCCCCATGCTGATTCCGGTGGTGAAAAAAATCTGGCCGGCGGCGGCCAGCCACACGGACGCATCACCGAGGCGGCTGAAATCGGGATTCCACATGAAGCCCAGCCCGCTGGCCACGTTGCAGTCCGGGTGAGCGGGATCGGGAGTGCCCAGGAACAGTACCCGGATGGCGAGCACCACGGCGAACACGAACAGCAGGGGCATGCCGTACTTGGCCAGCACCTCGATGCCGCGGGAGATGCCGCGATAGAGGAAAATGAAATTGATGCCCAGAGTGATGACCAGAAAGACGATCAGGGTTGCGGGCGACTGGAAGAACGCGTTGCTCTCGGCGCCCTGAAAGCCCCGCAGGAACTGGCCCATCGCTTTGCGGGAGGCGTAGCCGAAATACCGGCCGGTGGCGGAGAACCATGTGTACGCCAGAGTCCACGATTCGATCACGTTGTAATAGACCACCACGACCAGCGGCAGGAAGACGCCCAGTGCGCCGAGATATTTTGCGGCGGGACGACGCCACAGCAGGGCGAACATGCCGGGGGTGGATCCGTGCCCGTGCTGGCCGCCCATCCGGCCAATCGCCCATTCCATCCACATCATCGGGATGCCCAGCAGGAGGAACGCGCAGAAGTACGGGATCAGGTAGGCCCCGCCGCCGTTGGAGGCGGCTTGGACCGGAAAACGCAGAAAATTGCCCAGACCGATGGCATTGCCGGCCATGGCCAGGATCATCCCGATCCGCGAGGCCCAGTAGTCCCGCTGGGGGCCCGCCGTCGTCTCCGGCTGCCGTCGGCGCGCACGGAACAACCGGATCACGCAGAATGCGGTGAGGGCGAAGATGCTCCCCCATCCGGCCGTCAGGAAGCACCAGCCCCAAATGCTCAAGCCGCCGTCCATTGTTATCTCCTGCGGATCCGGAGTTCAGCCCCGCCGGCGCCGGCAGATCAGGACCAGCGAGGCAGCAGCCG
Organism: Acidobacteriota bacterium; assembly: GCA_012517875.1. Classification (NCBI taxonomy): domain Bacteria; kingdom Pseudomonadati; phylum Acidobacteriota; species Acidobacteriota bacterium. The sequence goes on from JAAYUB010000111.1 coordinate 3,797, forward strand.
CTCCAGAAAATGCGTGTCGTAATCGCCGCGGATGAAATCGTCATCCCGCAACACTTTTTGGAGGAGAGGGATGGTCGTTTGCACGCCCTCCACCACAAATTGCTCCAGGGCCCGGAGCATGCGTACGCGCGCTTTCTGCCGGTCGCAGCCCCAGACAATCAGCTTAGCGATGAGGCTGTCATAGTAGGGCAGAATCCGGTAGCCGGCGGAAACGAAGGTGTCGACCCGGACACCCGGCCCGCCGGGCGGACACCAGCCGGTGATCAGGCCCGGGCAGGGCCGGAAACTTCGCGGATCTTCGGCGTTGATCCGGCACTCGATGCTGTGGCCGGAGAAGCGGACACGGCGCTGAGCCAGCCCCAACGGCTCGCCGGCGGCGATACGCAGTTGCTGCTGGATGAGATCCAAGCCGCTGATCATTTCCGTGACGGGGTGTTCCACCTGGATCCGCGTGTTCATCTCCATGAAGTAGAATCGGCCCTCGGCGTCGACGATGAATTCGACGGTTCCGGCGCTCTCGTATCCCATGGCCGCGACAGCCCGAGTCACCTGCTCGCCGATCGTGCGGCGCTGGTCGGCGCGGAGCAGAGGTGAGGGCGCCTCCTCGATCAGCTTCTGGTGGCGCCGCTGGATGGAGCACTCCCGCTCGCCCGCGTGGATCACATGGTTGTACCGGTCCGCCAGGATCTGAAATTCGATGTGGCGGGGATTTTCGATGTATTTTTCCACATACAGGCCGGCATTGGCGAAAGCGGCGGCGGCTTCGCCCGAGGCGAGCGCGAACAGGTTGTCCATCTCATCCGCCGAGCGGACGATGCGCATGCCCTTGCCGCCACCGCCCGCGGTGGCCTTGAGGATGACCGGGTAGCCGATGGTTTCGGCCAGCCGGCGGGCGGCTCCGGCATCCGGCAGGAGCCCGTCGCTGCCGGGAACGACGGGCAGCCCGGCTTCGGCCATCCGCCGGCGGGCTGCTGCCTTGTCGCCCATCAGGGCGATCGCCGGAGCGGACGGTCCCACAAACTTGATGTTGCAAGATTCGCAGATTTCGGCGAACCGGGCGTTTTCCGCCAGAAAGCCGTAGCCTGGGTGGATGGCGTCGACGTTGGTGATCTCGGCGGCGCTGATGATGGCTGGGATGTTGAGATAGCTGCGGTCGCTGCGCGCGGGCCCGATGCACACCTTCTCATCGGCCAGGCGGACGTGCAGAGAGCCGGCGTCCACATCCGAGTAGACAGCCACGGTTTCGATCCCGAGTTCGCGGCAAGCGGTGATCACCCGGACGGCGATCTCGCCCCGGTTGGCTATCAGCACTTTTCGGAACATGGAATCAGTCCAGACGGACGGTGAAGAGACGCTCGCCGTACTCGACCGGCTCGCCGTTCTCCACCCAGACCTTCTCGACAACACCGGCGACGTCGCATTCGATCTCGTTCATGATCTTCATCGCTTCAACGATGCAGAGCACGGTTCCGGGTTTGACCCGATCGCCGGGCTGGACGAACGGTTCGGCTCCCGGGCTGGGGGACCGGTAGAACGTGCCGATGAGCGGTGAGCTGACCAGGTGGGCCTTGGCGTCGATCGGTGCCGCATCGGTTCCGGGAGTCGCCGTCAGTGGGGCGGAGGGTGCCGCGACCGCGACCGGCGCCGGAGCATTCGCCGGGGGTGCGGGGGCCGTCGTGGGCCGGTTGTCGCCGCGGCGCGTGCGCAGGTAGAACTCGCCATTCTTCAGTTCAAATTCCTCGAACTGGCTGATTGAAATCATCTTCAATATTTCTTTCAACTCTTTCAGTTCCACAGTGTTTACCTTTTGTCCGGATTCTGCTCGTTGATGGTATCACCGGCGGGTTTGAGCTGTCAAACCACTAAAAAAAAAGGAACCGGCAAGCGGTTCCCTTGGATGCATGGCCGATGCGGTAGGCCTAAATCCGAAAATCCTTTTCCAAAATGATCTTGGCTTTTTTCAACTCGTAACGGGCGCGTCCGTAATTGCCGCCGGGTTGCAGGATGAACATCAGGAAGTACTCGCTGGTGATCATCTTGATCAGAAAGTGGAGCTGCTCCGTGAAAATGGTCATCTCCTGCAGCATGCCGATTTCGACGTCTTCAGCGGTGCGGACGGCATTCTTCAGTAGGGAGGTGTACTCCGCCGCCAGTAGATCGAAATTGAGCCCGTCCTTGAGGTGATCGGGATGGACGGCGCGGTCGATGATGATCCCGTCCACCCCGACAATGAGAACGAGGAGGGCGCCCTCCACTCGGGCGACCATCTCCTCGATTGTGTCTCTGAAAAGGTTCATTGACGCGTCCGTCGGGTCAGCGGATGATTCTCGGTGTCAGGAAGAACAGGATCTCCTTCGTCTCCTTGGATTTGGAGTCGCGGCGGAACGCGTGCCCCAGGATCGGGATGTCGCCGAACAGCGGCACCTTGTCGTTGTTGGTCTGATCGGAATCGATCAGGATGCCGCCGATCACAGTGGTTCCGCCGTCCGCCACCAGCACCTCGGTGGAGGACATGCTGGTGATGATCGACGGAATGTTGTTGACCGTGTTGACGAAATCGGCCCGATTGTTCTCCACGGTGATCTTGAGCAGCACCGTGCCCTCCTCGGTGATCTGTGGCAGCACGCTGAGCTTCAACGAAGCGGAGAAGAAGCGCACCGAAATGGTGTTGTTCTCAACAACCTGGACCGGGAACTGGAGACCTTGCTCGATCATGGCCTGGCGGTTGTTCTGAGCCTGTACCTTGGGCTGGCTGATGACCCGCACCAGGCCGCTGCTTTCGGCGGCGGTCAGCGAGGCGTCCAGCAGGAAGGTGTCGAGGATGTTGCCCACGGAAATGCCGATGCCGCTGGTGGCCTGGGAAGCAGGGAAGGACCAGTTGTAGTTGCCGGTCCGGTTGTTGCCTTCCGTGCCCACGCTGATGGCGGCGTTCTCGGATGCCTGGGCTGTGGAGGCGCCGCGGCCGGTGCTGCCATCGCCGGCGTTGTAGGCTGACTTGGGCGTTTGGGATGGCCGGGAGCCGCCGATCGTCCCGTAAGTGTTCGGGCCGCCGATGGTGATCCGCTCCAGGTTGCCCACCACGAAGCCGACCTGGACACCCAGGCTGCGGGCATAGTCGCGGCTGGCCTGCACGATCCGGGCTTCAATCTCCACCTGATGCTCCGCCACATCCAGGGCCTTGACCAGCTTGCGGATCTCGGCGATCCGTTCTGGGATATCCCGGATGACCAGCGAGTTGGTCCGGATGTCGGTCTTGATTTCGCCCGATTCGGTCAGAATGGGCACCAGCTTGTCGAGCAGCTCGGTGGCGGTGGCGTAATTCAGCTTGATGATGTCCGTGACGGTTTCACGGGTCCGCTTCAGTTCTTCCCGGGCCTTCTCTTCCGCCTTGAAGGCATCCAGAGTGCCGATGCGCACGACGTTCCCCTCGATGACCTTGGCCAGGCGGTTGTTCTTCATCGCCAGGTCGAATACCTGATCCCACGGCACGTTGTCGACCTTGATTGAAATGGTGCCGGAGACGCTCGGATCGACGACGATATTCAGCCCCTCGATGTCGCTGATGAGTCGGAAGAAGTCGACGATGTCCGCTTCCTTGATATCCAGGGTGATGGGTTCGCCGGTGTATTGCACCGTCTGCTGAGCATCGTCCTGGACGTAGTTCACCGCATCCGCCGACGGGCCGGCCTTGGCCAACATCATCTTCGGAGCCTCGCCCAGGACCAGAGACGGCGTGTTGTCCAGGGGCTTGCTCTCCAGTGCTTTCGGCTTGACCACCGGTTCGGGGATACGGACGATGCTGGCGTCCGTCATCTCCGCCTCGGTGGCGGCAGCCGGCGGGGCGGTTGCCGCGGCGGGTTGGGTGGGGATGACATCCACCGGAATCTCCTGGGCCGCCGGCGCAGAATCAGTCCGGACCAGGGTTTCCTGTCCCACCGCGATCTTCAAACCTTCCGCCACCGGCAGTACCTGCACGTCGCGCACGTCCCGGGTCAGATCCAGCACGATGCGGATTGTGCCTTGGCCGTCGTTGTTGAATTTGGATACCCGAATTTTTTGGACGATCTCGCCGTTCACATGCAGCACGTTCTTGCCGTAACGGGTCGCCGTGTTGGGCAGATCGACCACCAGGCGGAAGGGATCGGCCAGCCTGAATTTGCGATATTCTGCGAGGTTCTGGCCAACCAGCGTGAGTTCGAAGATCCCGTCGCGAGTCGAAAACTGGACATCATTCAACTCGCTGGGCGTCTGGGCGCCGGCCGGTGCGCTTTGAGCGATCGCGAACACAGTGGCCAATGCACTCATGATCAACAGCGAAAGGAGCAATTTATTGGACCGCATCAAGTGCCTCCTTATTACAATTATTTGCATTCTATTCATGGAGATCGACCAAAACGACGCTCTTCTCGACGCGCTTGTCCAGGTAGCGCTTGAATTCTTCGAAGACCACGCCGTCCTTCTTTATCTGTTTGACTTTGGCGTTGAATAGATCGTCACCCGGGCGAATGAAGTGGGCTTTCTTGTCAACGCCTTCAAAATAGGCAACGTTGCCGTCCGCTTTGGCGACGATGCCTTTCAGAGCAAGTTCCTTGATCAGCATGCCCCGGATGCCCGGAAACTGCTGTTGCCGCTCCTCGAAGGAGGGGACAGGTTCCAGCTGCGCCTCGGCGTTTTTCTGGCGCTCGATTTTCTGGACGTCCAGGTTGATGAAGGGATCCTGGCGACCCATCATTTCGAAGCGGATGGTCTTTTTGACCACCACGACGTCGGATTTCTCAGACGTGTCGTCCTGTTGGGCCACCAGCATCGAGGGAACCATCAGGAGCAAGCCCGCGGCAAAGATGCATTGGATCAGCTTCATGGCCGTTCCCCTTCTACTGGATTTTCTCAGTGGCATCGCCGGTGTACACGAATGTGCTGGCGATGAAACCCGCTTTGAGAGTGGGGCGGGCATCGGAGCCCTGAGCGGTGGATTCAAGCTTGAGGTTGTACACGTTCAAGATCCGGTCAAAGTTCGCCACCTGTTCGAAAAATTGCCCGATGGAACTATAGCTGGCCTCGCAATTGATGGTGATGGGCCACTCGTAGTAAAACTCGTGATCAACGGGCTTGTCAGGCCGGAACAGGGTGATCTTCAGGTCCCGGGATTCATGGGCCAAATTCTCCAGGCGCCGAACCAGTTCATCCGTTTCGCGCTCTTTCGGCAGGATCTTCTTTTCGCGCTCCAGTTCGGCCAGCCGCGAATTGTAGATTTGCTCATTGAGCGCCTTTTTCTGTTGGAAAGCCTGGGCTTTCTTGACTTTCAGATCCAGCTCAGCGATCTGGACGTCCAGCTTGCTGAGTTCGTCGTTCATCTTGTCGAACACGTACATTTTCAAGACGAAAAAACTCAGCGCGATGATCATGATCACCAGAGCGATCTGCAAAAGCATGGGCGTTCCGCCCTTCTTTTCACCTGTTTTAGCCATTTTGCGCCTCTTCCTCAGCGGGTTTCGCAAAATTCTTCCGACAGTCAAACTCGAACTTGATCGGCAGCTTGCTCTTGTCGTAGTAGAGCCAGTCGATCAAGGAATAGTAATTCTGATTCTTGAGGCTGGCATAGAAGTCGGCGATCGCGTTCACCTCGTAAGCGTACCCCACGATGTGCGTGGTCTCGCCTTCGCTGTCGCGCGTTTGAGTCATGTTCTCAACCCACAGTTTCGGGTCAGTGGCGGGCAGGCTTTGAATCAAGCCGTTCATCATTTCGATGGGGCCGGTTTGGTTTTCTTTCAGCTGTTCGATGACCTTTTTCCGCTCTTCCAGGATCTTGTTGATCCGCTCGTATTTTTCAACTTCTTCCTGAACGTTCTGCAGCCGGTCCGCTTCTTGCTGTAACTCGACGGCCTGCTGGCGTTTTTCCTGCAGCTGATTGTATTTGGACCACCAATACCACGTCCCCAACGCCACCGCAGCGACCACGAGGACAGCGATCACTAAAATCGCCTGAATGGGTTTCGGCTCGATGGGCGCCCGTTGGACGGGCTGTTCGACAGAACGCTCGCGTAACAGGTTGATTTTTACCATTTGTCCTCCGTATTTCTCATTGCCAATCCGACGGCGATGGCAACTCGTGGAGAAATATCGTTAATAAACGATGAATCGAATTTCTGAGGATTGTATGTGATCCGCTTGAACGCATTGAAGATCTCGACCGGAACTTCGAATTTCTGAGACAAATGCTCCGACAGACCGCGGGTGCGGGCCGCGCCGCCGCTCAGGATCATCCGGTCGATGCGGTCAGTGGTGGTGGTGGCCTTGAAGAAGTCAAAGGTTTTCTGGATCTCCAGTTCGATGATCTCGGAGACCGAGTCCATGATCCGATGGACTTCGGCCTCGTTCACACCGCCCACGGCGGCGCCCCGCTTCACCTTCTCCGCTTCTTCGAAGCTGATGCTGAGGCCTTTTTGGAGAAAGTCCGTGTACTGGTTGCCGCCGATGGAAATGTCGCGCGTGAACAGGAGCTCGGCGCCCTTGGCGATGCACAGGTTGGTGATGCTGGCGCCGATATTGAGAAGTGCCGTGACCGTCTGCCCCGTCGGCTGGTAGTTGTAGACATAGGAGGTGAGCAGCGCGAACGCATCGATATCCACGATGGACGGCACCTTGCCCGCCAGGTTGATCACGCTGGTGTGATCGGAAATCTTCTCCTTCTTGACCGCGACCAGGAGCACCTCGATTGTTCCGGTGCCCGGTACGCTTTTGAGAATTTCATAGTCTACGTTGACATCGGAAATATCGAACGGGATGTACTGTTCCGCTTCCCACATGATGGATTCGGACAGTTCCTCGGGGCTTTGGGCGGGGAGGTTGACTTTCTTGACGATGACGGAGTGGCCGGAGATCGATGTGGCGACATTATTGACCTTGATCCCCTGCAAGTTGTAGATTCGGTTGATGGCTTCGGCAACCGGAAGTTTGGCCATGATGGCGCCGTCCACAATCGTGTCAGGCGCCAGCTGCTCCAATCCAAGGTGCACCAATTCAAACTCGTTCTTTTTGCCGGGTTTTAGTCCAACAATCTTCACGGAGGTGGAACCGATGTCGAGTCCGACAATTTGTTTTGATTTAAACAGCATAAATTCCTCTGCGTTGGAATTTCGTGTTCACCTGTCTGTTATTTAAGTGTTTATGTAGTTTAATTAACAGAGGACGCGCAATTTTGTCAAGGAAATAATTGAAAAATTTTACAAAAGATCGATATTGTTTTTTATAATGAAGCTTCAATTTCCAGCATATTTCCCGATGCTGGGTTCAATATTGTGATGCCGATCGTAACAAGCGGAGGTGCTTGATGGAGCAGGCGGATGTTCTCAATGTGTTGCGGGATTCGGGCGCATTTCTCTCCGGCCATTTCAAATTGAGCTCCGGATTGCACAGCGGCCACTACCTTCAATGTGCGGCGCTGTTTCGATTTCCCAGACCATCGGCGGATTTGTGTACGGATCTGGTGAAACAGATCCGGACGGCGGGCATTGCGTTTGATTGTGTCATCTCACCGGCACTGGGCGGTGTGTTGATGGGCTACGAGGTGGCGCGCCAGGCCAACGTGCCCAATATCTTTGCCGAGCGCGACGCCGGCAATGCCATGGCCCTGCGCCGGGGGTTCGCCATCGAAGCGGGACAGCGCACCCTGGTGGTCGAGGATGTCATCACGACCGGCGGATCCGTCAAAGAGGTAAAGGCGTTGGTGCAAGCCGCCGGGGGCATCGTGGCGGCAGTGGGCGCCATCGCTGATCGAAGCCGCGGCAAGGCTGATTTTGGAGTCCCTTTCTTCTCGCTGGTCCAACTGGACTTCCCAACCTACGAACAGAGCCAGTGCCCGCTCTGCGCGGCCGGCGTGCCGGTGGAAAAACCAGGCAGCAAGAAATAACGGATGGTGCATCCGCTTCGGGATCGATCTGACCGCGTGGTGGCGCGTGCCGAACTACCGACTGGACATCGCATATGTGGGAACCCGCTACGCAGGCTGGCAAATCCAGCCGGAGCGGCAGACCATCCAGGGGATCGTGCAGGCAGCGCTGGCATTGCTCTACGGAGAGCAAATCCACCTTGTCGGCTCGGGACGCACCGACGCCGGCGCCCATGCCATGGGACAGGTGGCCAGCTTTCGGGCCCCGGCCAGACTTCCCGAAGAGCGCTTGCCGCTGATCCTGAACAGCCGCCTCCCCGCCGACATTCGGGTGCTGCGGGCGACCCGGGTACCCGCCTCCTTCCACGCCCAGCGGTCGGCTCTTTCCAAGTTGTATCGGTATCAGGTGTTCAACGGCCGCATTCTCGATCCTTTCCAGGAACCCTTCTACCACCGGGTGTTCCAGACGCTAGATGTAGCCGCGATGGCCGAGGCTGCCGGCGGCTTTCTGGGACGCCACGACTTCACTTCGTTCTGCGCCCACGCCGACGCCGAGGCGGATCATGTCCGGGAAGTGTACCGGTGTTCGATCACCAGGCGGGGGCCGCGGATCACCTTTGAGGTCGAGGCCAACGGATTTCTGCACCATATGGTTCGGAACATGGTGGGCACGCTGCTCGAGGCAGGGCAGGGGAAACGAACCCCGGCGGACATCCCCGTGATCCTCGCCGCCAGGGACCGCCGGTGCGCGGGACCCACCGCCCCGGCTTGCGGCCTGTTCCTGGTCCGCGTCTGGTACCGCCGGCGGTCAAGCGGAACCCGGCCGGAATGTGATTGAACGGGCGGACCTATTGGAGTATAAGATCCAGTTTGAACCACCCCGGGCATCGCGGCGGGTGGCGGTTGCGAATCGCCGGAGGATCCATTGATCGGCTACCTCAAGGGTACGCTCAGGAACAAGAAACCGGATGTCCTCTTGTTGGATGTCCACGGCGTGGGTTACCGGGTGCACATTCCGCTGTCCACGTTCTATCTGCTCCCGGGCCCGGGCGAAGAGATGGAGCTGCTCGTGCACACGCATGTCCGCGATGACCAAATCACCCTGTTCGGTTTCAGCCGTCAGGAGGAGTTGGATATCTTCCGTGCCATCACCTCGGTGCGCGGCTGCGGGCCCAGAATCGCCCTGACGGTGCTCTCGGGGATGGAGCCCGACGCCGTCCTCGAGAGCTTGACCTCCGCCGATGCGGCGCGCCTGGCCACCGTGCCCGGCATCGGCAAGAAGACGGCCGAGCGACTGATCTATGAGCTGAAGGAGAAGCTGTCCCGTTACCTGAGCGACCGGCCGGCCGCGGTGTCGGGAGCGGAGAGTCAGCCGGCGCCGGCGCGCATGGACGACCTGCTCTCGGCCCTGGTCAATCTCGGCTACCCCAAGGCGCAGGCCGAGAAAGCCGTGCAGCAGGCATACCGGGAACAGCCCGAGGCGGCCTTCGAGATCCTCCTCCGCAAATCGTTGCGGCATATGATGAAGCGGTAACATGAAAGAATTCCGCGGTATCCTCAATCCCAACCGGACCGAGGAGGAACTCCTCGAGGTGCAGCTCCGGCCCCGGGCGTTTATCGATTACATCGGCCAACGCAAGGTGACCGAAAACGTCGGGATCGCCATCGAGGCGGCCAAGGGACGCAAAGAGGCGCTGGACCACACGCTCTTGTACGGCCCCCCCGGCCTGGGTAAAACCACGCTGGCCGTGGTGATCGCCAGCGAGATGGGGGTGAACCTCCGCACGACGTCCGGTCCGGCTATCGAAAAAAAGGGCGACCTGGCGGCCATCCTGACCAACCTCGAGCCCATGGACATTCTGTTCATCGACGAAATCCACCGCCTGCACTCGACCATCGAGGAGATTCTGTATCCGGCCATGGAGGATTCTGCCATCGATCTGATCATCGGAGAGGGGCCCTCGGCTCGTTCCGTGCCCATCCCGCTGCCGCCGTTCACCCTGATCGGCGCCACCACCCGGTTGGGGCTGCTCACCGCGCCCCTGCGCGCCCGGTTCTGCATCGTCCACCGGCTGGAATTTTACGAGGACGAAGACCTGTACATCATCCTGCAGCGTTCGGCCCGAATCCTGAACGTCCCCGCGACCGAGGACGGGTTGCGGGAAATCGCCCGCCGGGCCCGGGGGACTCCTCGCATCGCCAACAGGCTGCTGAAGCGCGTCCGTGACTTCGTCCAGGTCCGCTCCCACGGCACCATCGACCGCGACAACGCCTGCGCCGCCTTCCGCATGCTGGATGTGGATGACATCGGCATGGACGACGTCACCCGCCACCTCCTCGAGGTGATCGTGGACAAGTTCGGCGGCGGGCCGGTGGGCATCAACACGCTGGCCGCCGCCACCGAGGAAGAGAAGGATACCATCCAGGATATCTACGAACCGTTCCTGATCCAGAAGGGATTCCTCGACCGGACGCCCCGGGGGCGCATGGCTACCGCGTTGGCCTACCGCTACCTGGGCCGCCCCGTGCCGGCCGGCGTGCCCGACAATCAGAAAAAACTGTTTGAGAGGTAAAGCCCATGGCCGGCCCCTCGCTGTTCCTGATCGACACCATGAGTCAGGTGTACCGGGCGTTTTTCGCCATCCCGACGCTGAGCACCGCCAATGACTTTCCCACCAACGCCCTGTACGGTTTTGTGAGCATGCTGAACCGGATCGTCGCCCAGCACCATCCCGATTACATGGCGGCGGCGGCCGAATCCCGGACCCCGACCCGACGACACGAAGTGTTCAGCGGCTACAAGGCAACCCGCAAACCCATGCCGCCCGAACTTGCCGTGCAGCTGCCGTTCATCGACGAGCTGTGCGCGGCGTTCCGCGTGCCGATCCTGCAGCAGGACGGATTTGAAGCGGACGATATCTTGGCCACTCTGGCCGACCGCGGCCGGGCCGAAGGATTCGTGGTCAGCATCGTCACCTCGGACAAGGATATGTACCAGTTGGTGGACGATCGTGTCACCGTCCTGGACACCAAGGCGGACATCGCGTACGGTCCGCAGCAGGTGTTGGAAAAGATGGGCGTGAAACCGGCTCAGGTGGTGGACCTGCTGGCACTCATGGGCGACACGTCGGACAACATACCCGGTGCGCCCGGAATCGGCCCGGTGCACGCCCGAAAGCTGCTCACTGCCTTCGGCGACCTGGATACCTGCTACCGACGCCTCGACGAGGTGGAGCCGAAGCGCATCCGCGAAATCCTCCGCGAGCACCGCCAGCAGGTGCTCGATTCCAGAGCGCTGGCGACGCTGGACCGCCGGGTGCCCGTGCGATGGGAGTGGGCCGATCTGCGCGCCGGGACACCCGACCTGGAGCACCTGCGCGATCTGTTCACCCGGTTCGGTTTTCGAAGCCTGCTCAAGGAGCTGCCGAGCCGGCCGGCAATTGCCGCGCCGTCCGCGCGCCTGCTGGACGGCGGTGCCGAATTGCGCCGAATGTGTGACCGTCAACCTCTCCTGCCTATTGCGATGATGGTTTGGGGCCCTGACCGCGCGCTGGCGCAGGCAGCCGGGAGTGCGGACATCCTGGCGCTGAATCGGCGGCGGGACCAGCCGGCGATCCAGGCCTGGCTGGCGGAGTCGTCGCCGAAGCGCTTTCATGGGTTGAAACGGTTCGCCCTGGAGTACGAACTCCCGGTTGGATTTGAGGGGCATGTCGATGACGCCGAGCTGATCCACTATCTGCTCTGGCCCCAGATCGAGGATCACTCCCTGGAGCGGATCGCATTGGAGCTGAGCCGGAGCGTCCCCCCGGCAACCGAGGACGAGTCGCTCCTGGTCGAGCCGCTGGCGACGCGGCTGGAGGTCATTCACGCAGCCTGTGCGGAGTGGTTGCCGCGGCTGCAGGCGGCCGGACTGGAGACCATTTACCGTGAGGTGGAGTTGCCGCTCCTGCCCATCCTGGCTGGTATGGAACGCACCGGCATCCTGCTCGACGTGCCCTGGCTCGAGACGCTCGCTGCCGAACTGGCCGGCCGGATCGCTCGGCTGGAGAAGGAGATCTATGCGCTGGCGGGCGAGGAGTTCAACATCAACTCGCCCAAGCAGCTCGGCGAGATTCTGTTCGACAAGCTTCAACTCCCCTCTTCCAAGAAAACGAAGAAGACCAAGTCATACTCCACCGGGGTCGAGGTGCTGGAGTCGCTGGCCCCGTTATACCCGCTGCCGGCCCGCATTTTGGACTATCGGCAGTTGACCAAACTCAAGTCCACCTATGTGGACGCGCTGCCGCCGCTGGTCAATCCCGTCACGGGCCGCCTGCACACCACGTTCAACCAGACTGTCGCAGCCACCGGCCGCCTGTCCAGCACCAATCCCAACCTCCAGAACATCCCCATCCGCACCGAGGAAGGGCAGAAGATCCGGCGGGCGTTCGTCGCCCCACCGGGCTGGCGTCTCGTGTCGGCCGACTATTCCCAGATCGAGTTGCGGATCATGGCCCACCTGAGCGGCGACGAGTTGCTGCTGGCCGCCTTCCGCAGCGGCCAGGACGTGCACACCCAGACGGCCCGCGATGTGTTCGGGGCCGCCGCCGAGGCCAACCCGGCCGAATACCGGCGCCGGGCCAAGATCATCAATTACAGCATTCTGTACGGGAAAAGCGATTTCGGTTTGGCCCAGGATCTCAAGATCCCGCAGCGCGAAGCCAAGGCCTTCATCCAGTCGTACTTCGCCACATATCCCGGCGTACGGCGCTGGCTGGACGAGAATCTGGCGGATGCCGCGGCATCTGGAGCGGTGCGCACCATGTTCGGCCGGATACGGCCCATTCCCGAGCTCCGGCACTCCAACTGGAATGTCCGCAGCACCGGCGAACGGATCGCGGCCAACTCGCCGATCCAGGGCGCTGCGGCCGACATCATTAAACTGGCGATGATCCGGCTGGTCCGGCGATTGGAGGGCAGCGGGCTGCAGGCCCGGTTGCTACTCCAGGTGCACGACGAGCTCCTGCTGGAGTGTCCCGCGGAGGAGGTCGACCGCCTCCGCGGCATCTTGCGTGAGGCCATGGAAGATGTGGTGCCGCTGAAGGTTCCGCTGGTTGTGGACATCCACGACGGCGCCAACTGGCTGGAGGCCAAGTAGGGCACCCCATGCGCTTCACCGACGATTCACTGGCCAACCTGGAATTCGGCCGGCTGCTGGAACTGCTGGCAGGCCTGGCCACCTTTGACGGCGGTCGGCGGGATATCACCGCACTGGCGCCGCTGGCCTCGGCGGAGGAGTTGAAGCGGATTCACAGGCTGGTCGGCGAAATCCGCCAGGGGCTGGAACGCGGCGAAGGGTTCAACTTCAGCGGCTTGGGCGATGCACGGTCGGCGCTGAATTTCCTGGACGTCGAGGGAATCGTTCTGGAGCCGGGCGACATCCTGGTGATCCACCAACTCATGACTGTCGCAGCCGACACGGCGCGTGCGCTGACCGCGGGGGAGGACCCGGAGTCGCCGCTGCGGGAGCTCGGCGGCTGTTTTCCGAAGCTCAGCTCCGCGATCCGGCTCGTCGAAGACAAGCTTGATCCCAGCGGCGAGGTGCCCGATCGCGCGTCACCGGAACTGGCCACCGTGCGGCGCCAGCTGCGGGACCTCAACGAGAGCATCCAGCAGGCATACGCCCGCATCCTGGACCGGGCGGCCCGACAAGGCCTCCTCCAGGACAGCTACGTCACCGTCCGCAACAACCGCTACGTCATCCCGGTGAAATCGCAGGGGCAGGGCGCCATCGAGGGGATCGTCCACGGCACTTCCTCGTCGGGCCTGACGGTGTTTCTGGAACCGTTCGATATGGTCGCGCACAACAACCGGTTCATCGGCCTGCGCGACCGGGAGCAGGAGATCGTCCAGCAAATCTTGGCCCAGCTTACCGAGGTGCTACGGACGAGTCGGGACGACCTGGAACGCGCTTGGGAACTCCTGGGCGTCGTGGACAGCCTCACGGCGCGAGCCCGCTTCGCCATTCGCTTCCGAGCCATCGCGCCGCTGCTGGACACCGGCCGCTACCTGGTGCTGGAGGAAGCCCGGCACCCTCTGCTCGAGGACAGCCTCGTGCAGCAGGGCCGGACGGTAGTGCCCATCAGCCTGGCGCTCACTCCCACCGAATCGTGCCTCATCATCTCGGGCCCGAACACCGGCGGCAAGACCGCGGCGCTCAAAACCGCCGGTTTGCTGGCCCTCATGGCGCTGAGCGGCATTCCGGTGCCCGCGAAGCAGATGGAGTGCGCCGTGTTCACCCGCGTGTTCGCGGTGATCGGCGACCAGCAGTCGCTGACCGACGACCTGAGCACCTTCGCCTCCCATGTCCTGAGTCTCAAGCACATGCTCGACCATTACCGCCATCCGGCGTTGCTGCTGGTGGACGAGATCGGCACCGGAACCGATCCGGAGGAGGGTGCGGCGGTGGCCATGGCCGTACTGGACCACTTCCAGCGGCTGCAGGCGCCCCTCATCGCCACCACCCACACCCAGGCGCTCAAGGAATATGCGCTGACCACCACCGGCGTGGTCACCGCGGCAGTGGAGATTCATCCCGACACGCTGGAGCCCACGTACCACCTGCATCTGGGCGCCCTTGGGAGCAGCCGCGGCCTCTTCATCGCGCGCAAACTGGGCTTGCCCGAGCCGGTAGTGGCCGACGCCAACCGCCGCCTGTCCGGCGGCCGGCAGCTCAGCGAGGAGGTGATGACCCGGCTCAACGAGCTGGTCCGGAAACGGGAAGCCGAGCTGGCCGATATCACCCGACTCAAGCACGAACAGATCCTTCGCAAGATCCATCTGGAACGCCAGGCCGAGGAGCGGAAGCGGTCCGTGATACGGGAACTCCGGCAGGAGTTCGACTCGGTGCGCCGGCAGTTCGAGGCGGAAAAGAAAGCCCTCTTCGAGGAAGTGCACCGGCAGTCGGGTGCCGCTCTGGCCGCCGACCGGATGCAGCGTCGGGCTGAGCGGCTCCTGGATGCCGTGGAGCGAAGGCTGGAGCCGGTGATCCAGGACGCGCCCGCGGCGAGACGGCCGGCGTTGCGACCCTTGCCAGCCGGCGAGCTGGCCGTCGGCATGGCGGTCTATGTGGAACCGCTGCATACGGTGGCCACCGTGCTCGACTGCGGCCGCGACGGCGTGCTGGTCCAGGCCGGTGACAAGCGCATTCGCGTCCCCGTCGCCTGGCTGTGCCAGCGGGAGGAGTCCGCGGGGCCGCTGACGCCGGCTGAATCAGCGCCGCCGCGCCCGGCCGCAGCCGCCGAGGCGGCGGATGACACGCCCGCGGCCACCGAACTGCACGTGATCGGCCGGAGCGCCGAAGACGCTCTGGCTGAGTTGGACCGGTTCCTGGACTTGATGTTCCGCCAGGAGCAGCGAAAAATCTCGGTGGTGCACGGCATGGGGCGGGGCATCCTCCGGGCGGCCATCCACCGCCGCCTGCGCGAGACACCGTTCGTCCGGCATTTTTACCACCCGCCGTACGCCGAAGGCGGGGAGGGGAAGACCATCGTCGAACTGGATGTCTGAGCCAAATTTCTCTTTACTTATTGACCTGATTTTCATACAATTTCTGATCTTTTGCCCGGCGGGCGGAGCCAGGCGTCACCCATGCGCATTTCATCCCAGTTCGTCCAGCAGTTGAAGCATACCCTCAACATCGTCGAGGTGGCGGGGAATTTCCTGAAATTGACCCGCAAAGGCAAGAATTACTTCGCTCTCTGCCCCTTCCACACCGAGAAAACACCCAGTTTTTCCATCAACGAACAACTCCAGAGCTACCACTGCTTCGGCTGCGGCAAAGGCGGCGACGTGATCCAACTGGTGATGGAACTGGAAAACCTCACCTACTCCGAGGCCATCCATTTTCTGGCGGACCTGGCCCATCTCCGGGTGCCGGCGCTGGACCCGGCCGAGGAGAAGCGATACCGCGACCGGGAGCACCTGCAGACGGTGATGGCCGAGGCGTCCAAGTTTTACCAGCGCTGTCTGAAGGACCCGGAGGGCGCCGGCGCGCGCGATTATCTCGATGGGCGCCAGATCGCACCCGGCACGATCCAGCGGTTCATGCTCGGGTTCGCGCCTGGCGACGGCCAGCGGCTGGTGAGTTACCTGCGCGGCCTGGGCATCCGGGAGCCGCTGGCCCAGCATGCCGGGCTGGTCCGTGTTTCCGAGGTCACGCAGCGCAGCTATGACCTGTTCCGCAGCCGGCTCATCGTCCCCATTCAGGACATGCACGGCCGCGTCATCGCCTTCGGCGGGCGGATTCTCGGCGAGGGCGAGCCCAAATACCTGAATTCTCCCGAAACCCCACTGTACCAGAAGGGCTACCATCTGTTCGGTCTGGGACACGCCCTGAAGGCGATCCGGCAGGCGGACCTGGCCATCCTAGTCGAGGGGTATTTTGACATGATCGTGCCCTTCCAGGCCGGGGTCGAGAACGTGGTCGCCTCGCTGGGCACCGGCCTGACCCCGGCCCAGGTGAAGCTGCTGGGTCGGTTCACCCGCAACATCGTGATCTGCTTCGATCCAGACACCGCCGGGGCCAATGCCGCCTTCCGTTCGGTGGAGCTGTTTCTGGAGAACGAGTTCGACTGCCGGGTCGCCACCCTGCCCGGCGGGCATGATCCCGACACGTTCGTGCTGAAACATGGGGCTGATTCGTTCCGGGAAGCGGTCAAGCAGTCACTTCCGTTTCTGGATTTCCAGCTCCATCACAAGCTGCAGGCTGCGGGTGCCGATCTGTCGGTGGAGCGGAAAGTGAAGATCCTGGAGAGCATGTTCCCCTTCCTGGCTCGAATCCAGCAGGAACCTATCCGCTCAAATTATCTGACCGGCTGGGCGGACCGCCTGGGCATCCATCGGGACGCGCTGTTCAACCAGTACAACGCCTTCGCCCGCTCGCGGAAAGTGGATAAATCCGTGGTGGCTCAATACAGCCAGTCTCCCCTGACTGCGGCCGAGACCGAGCTCATCAATTTTATGCTGCATTTTCCCGAGATGGCACCGAAGATTTTTTCTGGTGTTGCTGTAACTTTTGAAGGATTGGCGACATCTAACATTCTGACCTGTATTGCGCAGCAGGTGCAGGAGGGGGGGGCCTTCCGCTTGGCTGAAATCGAAAACATGCTCACCGAATCCGACCGCACCCTGTTGCATCAGGTGATGTCGCGCGCGACGACCGTGGTTACCGAAACCGAGGCTGTCAACTGTCTGCTGTCCCTGCGCCAGCGGTCCCTCGAACAGGAACTCGAGCGTCTGACCGCAGAGTGCCAGCAGGCGGAGCAGTCCGGCGATATGGACCGTTGCCGCGGCATCCTGGAGCGGCGGAAACGAATCATCATGCAACTCAATAAATGACGGAGGAGGCGCACTTGTCTCTCGAGGATAAATTTGATGAAGTCCGGCAGCTGATCTCCCGCGGCAAGGAGAAGGGTTTTCTCAGCTACGAGGAGGTCAACGACCTGCTGCCAAGCGAACTCAGTTCATCCGAGGACCTGGACGACCTGTTCGATCTGTTCGGTTCCAACGGCATCGAGCTGATCGAAGGCAGCAAGGCCTATTCGGACGCCATGATGGCGGACGGGAAGGGATACGGCGGCGGCGACGACGCGGAAGGCGCCGCCGAAGCTGTTGAGAAGACCAACGATCCGGTCCGGATGTACCTGCGCGAGATGGGCACCGTCCCCCTGCTCAAGCGCGAAGGGGAGATCGAAATCGCCAAGCAGATCGAGCGAGGCCAGAAAATGGTGCTCAAGGCGCTGTCGCGCTCGTCCATCGTGGTGCACGAGATGATGGCTCTTCAGGAGGTCCTGCAGGGCAACCCGGGCAAGCTCAAGGATATCGTCAACCTCAATGACGACGAGTACTCGGACGAACTGCTGGCTGAAAAATACCGCGAGACTATCACCCGCATCGAGGAGGTGGGCGAACTCGAGCTGAAAGCCAACAAGATCCTGGCTCAGCTCAACAAACCGGGGCTCACCACCCGCCGCGAGCGCCTTCTGGCCCTGAAACTGGCCCGCTACAAGATCCCCATCGCCCGGATCATCCGCGAGCTCGACTTCGCCAACATACAGAAGGAGAGCTTCCGCACCAGCGTGCTCAGCGTCAAGCTGCAGATCGACGAACTGGAGCGGGAAATCGAGGTGTATAAGCGCCGGCTCAACCGGACGGACAAGGAGCACATCAAGGCCGACCTCCGCCGGAACATCAAACGCGTCCAGAAGAAGATGCGCGCCATCGAGCTGAAGTACAACACCGGCCGCGAGGATATCAAGCGGACCCTGGACAGCATCCATCAGGGCGAAATCATGGCCAACGACGCCAAGAGCCGCCTCGTGGAGGCCAATCTGCGCCTGGTGGTGTCCATCGCGAAGAAGTACACCAACCGCGGCCTCCAGTTCCTCGACCTGATCCAGGAAGGGAACATGGGGCTGATGAAGGCCGTGGACAAGTTTGAGTACCGGCGCGGGTACAAGTTCTCGACCTACGCCACGTGGTGGATCCGCCAGGCCATCACGCGCGCCATCGCCGACCAAGCCCGCACCATCCGTATCCCCGTCCACATGATCGAGACCATCAACAAGCTGATTCGCACCAGCCGGACGCTGGTGCAGGAATACGGGCGGGAGCCCACCTGCGAGGAGATCGCCAAGAAGATGGGCATGCCGGTGCAGAAGGTGCGCAAAGTTCTGAAAATCGCTCAGGAGCCCATTTCCCTCGAGACGCCCATCGGCGAGGAGGAGGATTCCCATCTGGGTGATTTCATCGAGGACAATGCCGTGATGAGTCCGTCCGAAGCGGTAATCAACCTGAACCTCAAGGAACAGACGATGACGGTGCTCCGCACGCTGACTCCGCGCGAATCCGAGGTCATCAAAATGCGCTTCGGCCTTGGGGACGGCAGCGAACACACGTTGGAGGAAGTCGGCAAGAAGTTCAATGTCACTCGTGAGCGCATCCGGCAGATCGAAGCCAAGGCGCTGCGAAAGCTCCGCCATCCGTCGCGGAGCAAGAAACTGCGACCGTTCCTCAACTCCTGATCGCCGACCGGGGGAGTTGACATCGACTCCGATTTGGGGCATAACGGACGCGTTTCCCGGGGCCCATAGCTCAGTTGGTCAGAGCTACCGGCTCATAACCGGTTGGTCCCAGGTTCGAATCCTGGTGGGCCCACTCACTCTTCATTTAGGGGTTGCTTTGCATCGCGACATCAGCCTGTTATGGGATCTTCAAACCATTGATCTGAAGATCATGGAATTGCAGCACGACGTGGAACGCATACCCATCCGGCGGGCCGAGGTGGACAGCGAGATCGCCAAGCTCGGCGACCTGTCGGCGCGCGCCGATGAGGGGGTGAAGGAGCTGGAGCGCCGCATCCGGACTGAGGAGGGAGAAGTCGAGTCGTTGCGGGCTCGCCAGACCCGGCTGAAGCAGCAGCAGATGGAAGTCAAAAAGAACGAGGAATACCGAGCCATTCTGGATGAGATCGGATACTTGGACAAGCAGATCGGCGAGAAGGAGGATTTCATCCTCGACCTCATGGAGCAGGTTGATGTGGCGCGGCGGGAGGCCGCCGAGACCGCTCGCCGCCTGCGGGATGATAGTGCCCGGCTCGCGCAGGAGAGCACCCGGCTGGACGACGCGGCCCGCTTCCTTCAGGACGAGTCGGCGAACTTGAAGCGGCGTCGGGAGGAGGCACTCGGCGGCGTGCCCGCCGACATGCTGCGGATCTACACCAAGCTGGCCAACAGCTTGGGGGGTATCGCGGTCGCAGAGGTCCGGGAGGAGATCTGCCAGGTTTGCCACGTCCGGCTCCGGCCCCAGGCCTACCAGGAACTGCGCACCACCGATAAGTTTTTGCAGTGCGAGAGCTGCTCCCGTATCCTCTACTGTCAGAACGGTTGATCACCCGCGGCGGGGGCGGGCACCGCGCCCTCTCAGTCGGCGCAACACATCCAGATTCATCCGGTCAGCGTCACCGTCTTCGGTTTTCTCCGTTTCGATGACTCCCGGCAAGGCCCGCAGGCGTGGATCATTAAGGAGCAGCCGGAAAGCGGCGACACCTAGAGCGCCCCGGCCGATGTGCGCGTGTCGATCCACTCGGGATCCCAATTCCCGTTTCGAATCATTCAGATGCAGCGCCCGCAGGAATTCGAACCCCACCGTCCGCTCGAATGCGGCCATGGTGGTCCCATACGACTCGGCGTCTCGGAGGTCGTACCCCGCTGCGAACAGATGGCTGGTGTCCAGACAGACGCCCAGACGCTCCGGCCGGTCCACGCCCGCCAATATGTCACGCAGGTGCTCCAGCCGATGGCCCAGCGAAGTGCCCTGGCCGGCCGTGTTCTCCAGCACCAGACCCACGCCGGAGCCGGCGGTGAGCCGGATGATCGTTCGCAGCCCCTGGACGATGCGACGGATTCCCGTCGATTCCCCGTCGCCGCCATGGGCGCCCGGGTGCAGGATCACGAACGGGAGCTCCAGTTCTGCACACCGCTCCACCTCCTGCACCATGGCGTCGACGGACCGGCGCCGGATGGCGGCGTCAGCCGAAGCCAGGTTGACCAGGTAACAGTTGTGGGCGAAGACGGGGTCGATGTGAGTGGCGCGGCGCAGCGCCTGGAACTCACGCACCGCATCCGGCTCCAGCCGCTTGCCCACCCACCGGTTGTTGTTCTGAGTGAAGATCTGAACCGTCTCGCATCCTACGGCGGCCCCGCGGGACAGGGCCAGGCCGATTCTGCCGGCGATGGACATGTGGGCGCCGAGTCTCACCGCCGTTCCCTCATCCGGCTTGAATCTCGACGCTCCGGCCGGCGGCGCGGACCACCCCACCGATGGAGGCATGAAACGGGGTGTGCCGGCCCTGACCCACGACCTCCCCGGGGAGCACGTGCTGCCCGGCGGTGACCGCCGGTTCGGCGCTGCCGCCGCCGAATTCAGCCAGATCGATCCGGACATGATCCACGCCGACCACCGGGCCGCTGAAAGCGTTCGGCGCGTCGTAGCGCGCCAAGTCAAGCCGCGCCATCACATACCGGATGGGCAACCCCTTGCGATGATAATCGGGGTGAAGCGTGTAATCCGCCTTGCCGCGCCTGGCGGACGGGGCCAGCTTCCGCTTCATGGCGCCGATCAGCCGCCGCGGCGTGATCCGGAGCGGACAGGCGATGAGTGAGCAGACGCCGCACTCGCAGCAGTACCATGCGATGTGGTCGGCGTCCGCCGGCTGCTCGAGCACCTGCGGGGCTCGTCGCATCAGCAGGTGCGGTTGGATGTCGTGGCCCAGCAGGTAGCGGGGGCACAGCTCGGTGCAGGTGAAGCATTGGTCGCAGACCGACATGGATACGCGCGCGGCCCGCTCCAGCGACTGGACGCGTTCTTCAACCGCGGGATTCTGCGCCGGCAGAACCAGGATGCCGCTGGTGGTTTTTCGGATGCCGAAATCCAGCTCGACCAGTTCGCCCATCATCGCGCCGCCGGCCAGAAAACGGGGCTCGGGGCAGGTGATGCCGCCCGATTGTTCCACCAGGTGCGCCAGGGGGGTGCCGATGGGGGCCTCGAACGTCGACGGCCTGGCCACGGCGCCGGCGATGGTGACGAAGCGGTGTGTCACGGGGCGGCCGTCCAGCGCGTCGTAGATGTGCGCGAGTGTCTGGACGTTCTGGACCAGGCAGCCCACCGCCAGGGGGATGCCCCCCTGCGGTACGATGCGCCCCGTGGCCGATTGAACCAGCAGGTGCTCGTCCCCGGACGGATACGTGTCGTGGAGTTCCAGCATGCGGAAGCCCGGATACGCCGCCGCCAGCCGCGCCATGTGCTCCCGCAGGCGCCGTCGTTTTTTCTTAACAGCCACGACGATGTCGCGGATGCCGAGCAGACCGCGGATCACGTCCGCGGCGGCCAGCACCTTGTCTCCGTAGTGGAGGAGGCAGTAGTAGTCCGCATGGAGCAGGGGTTCGCATTCCGCACCGTTGAGGATCAACGTGTCGGCGCCCGGTGCGCCCTCCAGCTTACGCCACGTGGGGAAGCCCGCGCCGCCGGCGCCCACCACCCCGGCCGCCCGGACGCACGCGACCAAATCACGGAGCTGCTCGTTGCTAGTCTTTTTGGATGATGTCCAGGAAGTATTTGGCTTCATACATGTTGGCGACGAACTTGCGAGGAGGCACCAGCATAGCCGCGGCGGTATCCTCCTTGAGACACTCCTTGTCCACAAGGATGTAGTCCTTGTTCAGAAAGGGAATCCGCAGCGTCGGGGAAAGCCCGAGAAAATTCTGAATGTGCTTGCCCTGAACCTGGGGATAGACCAGGTTGATGATCTCGCGGTCATCGGTCATGGGGGATGTGTCGATGAAATTCTTCACCATCATGTTGATCCATTTGGTGTTGGTGCACAACTCCAGGGTATTGATCACATGCGGCTTTTCCACAATCAGGTAGGTGGCCGACTCGATGTCGGTGTTGTTGTAAAACGTGCGGCCAATCAGGTAATGGCCGCGCAGCGAGTAAATCTTGCTCTTCTGGAACGCGACTTCATCCAGCGAGGCCACCGAGTACTTTTTCAGATCGACTTTGATGATGTGCTTCTTCATCTCGGGATCTTCTTTGACCGCCGTGATGGCCTTGTCTTCGGGGATGACGATGTTGTTCAGCCGGTCGAAAATGGTATACACCTTTTCGAAATGGAAAATCTGGAAACCCACGTCCAGATTGGTTTTCATGCGATCGGCCAGACCGGCGTCAGCCTGGACGGGGTTTTCGCGGATGAACTGCGTGTTGGACATGGTGCCGCCGAGGAATGACGGATCCCGGAGGGGGGTGCGCTCCAACGGCCGGGTCTTGCCCTTGTCATCCGGATACAGGATGTCGTAGAAAAACTCCTCCACGGATGAAAACGTGTGGATCAGTTTGGTCTTGTCCAGCACCAGCATGTCGTAACGGGTGGGTTTGAGATAGTTGTAGAACGAGTTGATCAAGACCTTGATGTTTTTCTTGGCTAGGACATCCTTGATGATCATCCCACTGAGGATGAGGTAGGGATTCAAGTACGCCTGGTAGATCCGCGCATCGATGTTGCCCGGCATCGGGTCGACTTTTTTCGCGAACAAAGCGATCTTTGTCTGCGGCAGCAGATCGTGGTTGGAATCGGAATTGTCGTAGAAAATGATGTGGTATTCCGCCCTGGAATCCGTTTCTTGAACCATGAATTCCCCGTTGAGTGCAGTGTTTCTCAAATTATACCCGATCCGAACATTCAAGCCAACAGAATTTCCCCGGCAAGTGTCGGATGTGCTTCAAAAATATATGGCCTTGCGATGCGACGGTGGTATAATAACCCGCCTGCAAGTCTTGGAATGATGGGTGGAGAAGTCACGGAGCCGAGATGCTGTCCCGGCCGGATCTGGTTCGGCGGATAATCCAGCAGGTCGCACGAGTGGGCATGTCGCTGAAAAAGCTCTTCCAGGTCAAATCTCTCGACCAGATCCTGGTTGATGCCGAAAAACCGGAATACCGGTTGAATCGGGCGCTGGGCCCGGTCCACCTGATCATGCTTGGCATCGGCGCCATCATCGGCGCCGGCATCTTCGCCACCATTGGAACCGCTGCGGCAGGCGACGCCTATCGGCCGGGGGCGGGGCCGGCCCTGATGATCTCGTTCATCATCACCGCGGTCGTCTGCGGGTTCACCGCGCTCTGCTATGCCGAATTCGCGTCGATGGTCCCCATATCCGGTTCGGCCTACACGTACTCCTATGTCACCCTGGGCGAGATCGTGGCCTGGATCATCGGCTGGGACCTCATCATCGAGTACGCCGTGGGCAACATCGCCGTGGCCATCAGCTGGGCGAACTACTTCAAGACGCTGTTGCGCGGGCTCGGCATTATCATCCCCGACTGGCTCTCCATGGATTACCGGACCGCCGCCCGGATCGTCGACGCGACCGGGCAGTCGACCGTGTTCCGCGACGCGCCCCATGTGTTCGGTGTCCCCATCGTCTTCAACCTGCTGGCCGTACTCATCGTGGCTGCCATTTCCATTGTGCTGGTGATGGGGATCCGCGGCAGCGCCCGCTTCAACGCGATCATGGTGGGGATCAAGATCCTGGTGCTGTCCTTTTTCATTGTGGTGGGGCTGAAGTGGGTCCAGCCGGAGAATTGGACACCGTTTGCACCGAACGGCTGGGCGGGCATCAGCGCGGGCGCGGCCATAGTCTTTTTCGCGTACATCGGGTTCGACGCGGTCTCCACGGTCGCTGAGGAAACCCGCAATCCGAAGCGCAACCTGCCCATCGGCATAATCGGGTCGCTGATCCTCTGCACATTTTTCTACGTGGTCGTCTCCGCCGTCTTTACCGGCCTGATCTCGTACCCGGACCTCCGGACGAAGCTGGCCACCGAGCAGGCCGAGCCCCTCACCATGGCGCTGGAACACGCCATCCCCCATTTGGGGTGGGCGGTGGGCATCGTCGCGCTGGGCTCGGTCATCGCCCACACGGCTGTCCTGCTGGTGTTCCAATTGGGCCAGCCGCGGATTTTCTTCTCCATGGCCCGGGACGGACTGCTTCCGGCCATGTTCCAAAAGGTCCATCCCCGCTTCCGCACCCCCCACGTGGCCACACTCATGACGGGCGCGTTCGTCGCTTTCTTCTCGGCCATCGCCAGCATCGACGAGATGGTGGATTTGACGAACATCGGCACGCTGTTCGCGTTCATCCTGGTCTGCAGCGGCATCATTGTGATCCGCAAGCGCGATCCCGACCGGAAGCCGTCGTTCCGAGTGCCGGGCGGGTGGGGCTGGACGATCGGACTCTACGTCGCGTTTGCCCTCGGCTTGTCGCTGTTCACTTTTTCGATCCTCACCAAGCTGATCATTCTCGGTGTCGCCGGCGTGGTGTTCGTGCTGGCGCGGAATCACATCTTCCCCGTGCTGGGGATCCTGTCCTGCTTGTACCTGATTTACTATCTCCCGCCCACCTCGTGGCTTCGGTTCGCCGCGTGGCTGAATTTCGGCTTCGTGATCTACGCCGGCTACGGAGTAGTCCATTCCCGCCTGCGCGGACGTGCTGTCAGCGAGGATCCCGCCACCCACGACCGGTACACGGCGCTCACCGGGGCCATCCTCGGGCTGGTGGGGACGGCGCTGCTGCTGGTGACCCGGGGGCTGGACATCATCCTGGTTGCGTTTCAGGCGATCCGGGGCCCGGAGGGGTGGGCGCGCGTTCAGGAAGCCGCCGGCCACATCCAGAGCCTCGATGCCTGGCTGCAGTCGTCCTGGTTCCTCACCGCGCCTCTACTGCTGAATACCATCGTGCTGGGGCCCCTCTCCCTGCGGCGCGCTTGGCGGGCCCGCCAAGCGGAGACCGCTGCAACGGGCCGTCCGTCCGGCACCCTCGCCATCGGACTCAGCGCGCTGTTGCTGGCGTTGGGCGCCGTCTACCTGATCGCCATGCTGGTGCACAGCATCGCCTGACGCGGAGAAACGGCCAGTCGGAACCGCATCAACATCCACACCGGAAGGCGCACACATGTCCATCGAGGTGGTCTACACGCATGACGATTTTGACGGTATCGGCTCGGCGGCCATCTTCGCCCATCATTTCCGACCGGCGGAGTTCCGCTTCACGTCGCCGAAACGCCTTGCCGACGAACCGGTGGGCGAGCGAGACGCCGTACTGGATCTGCCGTTCGCCCGGCGGTGCGCCGTCTGGTTCGACCACCACGAACAGAATTTTGACGAACCGGGCTTTCACGGCGTAGATCCCGCCAGCCTGCCGGGGTTGAGGCAGCCGGCCCCGTCGTGCGCGCGGGTCATCCTGAACTGGTATCAGGCCGAAGGCATCTCGTATCCGGATCATTTCACCGAGCTGGTGGACGCCATCGACCAGTTCGACGCAATGAGTTTTGCCGACCTGGACGCCTGGCTGCAGGTGACGCCGGGCCGGGTGGTCAACGAGAGCCTGGTCCTGCCCAACGAGCCGCCGCGCGACCGTTTCCGGTACTACGCCTTCCTGGCCGGGCTGCTGGAGCAGCGACCCCTGGCTGCGTGCGCCGCCGAACCCACGGTGGCCGCCCGCTACCGGGAACACAGCCGGCTCAGCGAGCAATACCGCGACGTGTTGCGCAAGATCAGCCGGTTCGATCCCCGCGACCAGAACCGGCGGCTGCTGCTGCTCGATTTCACCGGACTCAAGTTCCAGCCCGCGGTGGACAAGAAGCTGGCGCTGATCGATCACCCGAGCGTCGACTACATCCTCAGCGTCTACCCCGTTTTCGAGAACAAGGTCAAGACGAACGCCGTCACCATTTCCATCGGCCGGAACTTCCTGCGACCCGACGGGCGGCGGGTGGATTGGGGCGAGTTTTTCGCTCAGAAGAACATCGGCGGCGGGCACCCGGACGCCGCCGGAGCCCGGCTCGACGCCCGCAGCAAGCCGGAGCGTGACCGCCTGCTGGAGGAGCTTGTCCAGGAGATCATCCGGCTGGTGAATGAACCGCCAGAAACAGGCGACGCGGAGGGAGCGTGAAGCCGCTCTGCCGCACCCGGTGGCTCATCGCTGCGGTATGCCTGGCTGTGGGCGTCGCCGCCGGTTGCGCGATCTGGCTCGCCTCCGGCGACAATTCGCCCGCCCTGCCGGAGAGCGCCTATTGCTGGGGCGCCTTTCACGTTCACTCGACGTATTCCGACGGCCTGGGCACCTTGTCGGAGATTGCCGCCGCGGCGCGGGACCGGGGGATTTCATTCGTGATCCTCGGTGATCACGGAGCCCCCAATCCTTCCGCCGGCGCTCTGGACTGCTCTGTCGACGGCGTCCGGTTCTGCGGCGGATCGGAGACCAGCCACCCGGACGGCCATCTGCTGGTGGTCGGCCTGAACCGAATCCCGCGCTACATTCTGCCGCCCTCGCCGCCGGATGCGATCGCTGACGTCCGGGCGCTGGGCGGTTTCACGGTTCTGCTCTACCCCGAATGGGCGAAATACCGCTGGCGCTACTGGGACGACGATTTCCGCCCGCAAGGCATCGAGGTGCTGAATCTGTTCAGCGCCCTGCGTCAAGCCGGGACCATCCAGCAGATCGACATGCTGATGACGTCACCCTTCGGAGATTTTCACATCCTGAAAGTGCTGCAGCGGCCGCAGCCGGAAATCCGTCGCTGGGACGAGTTGTTGGAGCGGGGGATGACATACGGATTCTATGGTTTGGATCTCCACGGCGGATTCCGCTCGATCCTGGAACTGCCGGTGCGGGTGCCGTCGTACCGGCTGGGCTTCGGAATGCTCGCGCTCGGCATCCGGCAGACCGATGCCGGCGATCCCATGGCCGCCGTGCGACGAGGAGATTTTTTCTCGGTGATCCGCGCCGCGGCCGTGCCGAATCGATTCGAGTTCTGCGCGCGGCAGGATGGCCGCACCATCCCGCCCGGCCGCATCGTTTCGGGCAGGGCCGACCTGGAGGTCGAGGTCGCGGTGTCCGGGTATGCCACGCGCATCGTCCTGTTCCGAAATGGTGAGCCCGTTAGCCAGACGGACGCAGGGCGGCTGGAACTGGCTGATGCGCCGGACGGCATGTACCGGGTGGAGGTGTACCTCCGGGACCATCCGTCGCTCGCGATGGGGATGCCGTGGATTAGTTCCAACCCGATCGGGATCGGCGACCGCCAGACGGGTCCGCCGGTTGATGAGACCGCACCGCCCGCAGCCCGGTCCGCCATCGACTGGAGGCGGTTCCGGGTGGAGACCGATGTCGTCTCGCAGGCGGCGTTCACCGCCACGGGATCGGACGGCGAATTCGCGTACACGCTGACACGGCCGAACGACCCGGGCGACCCCAGTTGGTGTGCGCTGGCGCTGCGTGAGCCGCTGGACCTGTCCGGTGGCCGGGGTGTCTACATCGACGCCAGGTCCGATCCCGAGATGCGCTACAATCTGGAGCTACGCAGCGGCGACCGCTGGTACTACGCCTCGTTCCGGGCGGGCCCGGACGGGGAGGGGCAGCCGGTGTACATTCCGTTCCGGCGCTTCTACCGGGTGAGCGGCGGCCGCGAGACCTTGCCGCTCAATACGCTCGACGGGCTGTTTGTCACCATCAGCAGTCAGAACGCGATGCCTGGCTTTTCGGGCCGGCTCAACATCCGGGAGATCGGCTGGTACCGCTGAGCCCACCGCCACAGGATTCCAGTTGCTCGCGGTCCAGCCTCCGGTATAATAGGGGCACCTATGGAACCCGATTCTTTGCGGCAGCTCATCCAGGAAATCGTCCGGCGGGAGGTGGAGCGCGTTCAGGCCCCCGTCGCGCCAATCGCGCCGGTGGCCTCCGTTGCCTCCGCCGCACCGCCACCGGTCGCGGGAGGGGGCACGGCGCCTGCTCCGGCGTCGCCGCCCACCGGGAACTGCCTGCGGGAGTTTCGTTTCGCGGGCAAGGTGCTCACCGCCTCCGACTTGGCGGAGATTGCCCCGCAGACGGATGTGGTGATCGCCCCGGGCACAATCGTCTCGCCCCTGGTTCATGATGTCGTCCGCGAGCGCCGGCTCCGGCTGCGTGTCGAGGGTGACACCGGACATCCCACGATCGCGGTGGGTTCCGACCACGGCGGTTTCGCGCTGAAGGAGGCGGTGAAACGCTGGCTTCAGGAGTGGGGGTATCTGTTCTTCGATTATGGCACCCACACCGACAGCGCCGTCGACTATCCGGAATTCGCCCACAAGGTGGCTCGGGCCGTGGCTGATAACCACCAGGACCTGGGCATCATCGTCGACGGCGCCGGCATCGGCTCCTGCATCGCGGCCAACAAGGTGCCGGGGATCCGGGCGGCCCTCTGCCACGACGCCGCCACCGCCCGCAACAGCCGGGAGCATAACTACGCCAATGTCCTCACGCTCGGCGGGCGGATGCTCCAGCCGGCCGACGCGATGGTCGTCGTGCGCACGTGGCTGGACACGCCGTACGGTGAGGAACGGCACGCCCGCCGCGTCCGTCTGATCGGTGAGATCGAGAAAAAGTACCTCAAGGACTGAGCCATGAAGCCTCTCCCCGACCTGAACCGACTGGTCGACCGCATCACGGACGAGGTGATGCGGGAGCTGGCCCGGCGTGCCGCGGTGCCGGCCACCGCCGGCGGGCCGCAGCCGGCGACTTTGGCGGGCATGATCGACCACACCATCCTGAAACCGGATGCGGTCCGCGACGACATCGTCAAGCTGGCACGCGAAGCCCTGCAGTACGGGTTCGCCGCGGTCTGCGTGAACGCCTGCTGGGTGCCGCTGGTGGCCGAGATCCTGCGGGGTTCCACGGTCAAAACATGCGCGGTGATCGGCTTCCCCCTCGGGGCGATGGTGACGGAGCTGAAAGTCGCGGAGGCGCGCCGGGCGATCGCGGACGGCGCCGCCGAAATCGATATGGTGATCAATGTGGGAGCGCTCAAGGGCGGCGAGCTGGACTTCGTCGAGAGCGACATCCGGGCCGTCGTGCAGGCGGCCCGGGAACAAGGCGCCATCGTCAAGGTCATCCTGGAGACGTGCCTGCTCACCCGGGACGAGAAAGTCACCGCCTGTCTGCTGTCCAAAAAAGCCGGGGCCCAGTTTGTGAAGACGTCAACGGGCTTTGCGTCCGGAGGCGCCACGGTGGCCGACGTCCGGCTGATGCGCGAGACAGTGGGCGACACCATGCAGGTGAAGGCCTCGGGCGGCATCCGAAACTACTCCACGGCGGTGGAGATGATCCAGGCGGGGGCGACGCGGATCGGCACCAGCTCGGGCGTGGCCATTGTGTCCGGCCGCTGACAAGCGGGCGCTGCCGACAGGATTTCTGCGCGATGCTTGCGGGAGAGGAGACGGGGGACGCCGCGCGGGCGTCCCCCCGCGGTAATTCTCAGATGAACATTTCTTCGTCGGCGATCGCCTGATTGACGTCCCGGTGGCGCCGGTCGCCCCGCAGGTACATCATTGCAGCGCGTACGCCCTTGACCACCGCCGAGATTTCCGCCAACGGGTTCAGCAGGTTGTTGGTAATGGACGTGGTGACGAGCTCCATCTTCTTGACGGTGTCCGTCAGGACGTTGTCGATCTTGGAAACCTGCTGCCGGGCGGCAGCCGTGGTCTCGCGGAGGAAACCGGCGATGTCATCGGTGGTTTCGCGGGTGGTCTGGAAAACTTCCTTCAGGTTCAAACTGATGTCCACAAGCTGCTCACCCACCGGCCGGACGGCCTTCACGAAATCACCCATGCCGTTCAAAACTTCGGTGATTTTCGGGGCGGAGTCCTCAAGGAAGCGATCCAGCTTGCGCGCGCTCTCTTCCAACTTGCGGGTGGCGCGGAATGCGACGACGGTCAACACCACCATCGCGGTCGATTGAATGGCGAGAATCAGGACCAACAGCGTCATTTCCATGTCCGGTTTCCTGTCATGGTATCGGAATCAGATCTTCTTCTTGACGGATTCTTTCTCTCCCTTGTAGGCCTGCTTGCCGGCTTCGATGGCGGCACTGATGACCTCTTTCTCACGGGCAACCATTTCCTTGCCACGGGAGATCAGGTCGGCGGTGTCGGCTTCAAGCTTTTCCTTCGTTTCCACGAGTTTCTGGCGGGCGGTCTGGAGGTGATCCTTGAGCGCCTCCGTCCCGTCCTTGACCTTGGTGGCGATCAGCTCGCGGGTCTCCTCGCCCGAACGCGGGGCGAACAACAGGGCGATGGTGGCGCCCACAAATCCGCCCAGAAGGAAGTACAGCGTCCGATCTCCCCACCTGCTTTTCTCTTCCATCGCGACCTCCTCGAAATTCGGAACTGAATCCGGTGCAGTGTATCTCAAGCTGTCTCATTCTAGCAAATCTCATCAAGCCAGTAAAACATGTTTGTGTCATTTGTCGAAGATCGAGCCGGGCGCCGTCGGGGCGAGTGATACCGGTGCGGGCGGGGGGCGCGGAGCAATCCCCTTTCCAATTGGCCGCACGTGTCGTATCATGGGCTCTGAGCGCCATACCGAGGAGCTCCCATGAATGCCGAACGCAAGATCAAAGATCTCATCGGTTCCCATCGGCCCTTTCGGTCCATCCTGGTCAAACCCCGTGTATTCAAGGCGTTGACAGTGGCGGGATCCGACCCCTCCGGCGGTGCCGGGATCCAGGCTGACTTGAAGACATTCTCCAGCTTCGATGTCTACGGCAGCGCCGTGATCACCGCGCTCACCGCCCAGAACACCACGGGCGTGGACGGCATCTTCACGGTGGAGCCGGACTTCATCCGACGCCAACTGACCATGGTGTTGGACGACCTCGGCCCCCAGCCGCTGAAGACCGGCATGATTCCGACCACGGCCGCCATCGAGGTCATCGTGGCCGCCGTGGAGCAGTATAAGCTGAAGCAGCTCGTGGTGGACCCGGTGCTCATCGCGACCAGCGGCGACAAGCTGGTGGTCGAGACCACCCTGGATGCGCTCCGCCGCCTCATGGGACACGCGCTCCTGGTCACGCCGAACCTGTCGGAGGCGGCCCAATTGTCCGGCCTGACCCTAACCTCGTTCGACGACATGAAGGACGCGGCGCTCCAGATCTATCAGACCGGTGTGCGGAATGTCCTGATCAAAGGCGGGCATCTTCTCGATGACGCCACCGACCTGTTCTTCGATGGCAAGGAATTCATCTTCCTGAAAGAAAAGCGGATACCCGTGGGCGACACGCATGGCACCGGTTGTACCTATTCAGCGGCGATCACCGCCGGGCTGGCCAAAGGGATGCCGCTGCTGGACGCGATCGTCAACGCCAAGATCTACATCACCCGGGCGCTGAAATTCCACCTCGATGTGGGCAAGGGATCGAAGGTGCTGAATTTCAGGGTCTAGCACAGGAGTGCGATGACAGCCAACGGCCAGGACCTGGAACAGATCCGCTCCCTCATCGACAACATCGGTTCCGTGCTGCTGGGCAAGGAGGATGTCGTCCGGCTGGCCGTTCTGGCCCTGCTGGCGGAGGGCCACCTCCTCATTGAGGACGTGCCGGGTGTCGGCAAGACCACGTTGGCGCAGGCGCTGGCCCGTTCCATCGACGGGACGTTCAAGCGCGTTCAGTTCACCAGCGACCTGCTGCCGTCGGACATCCTGGGCGTTTCCGTCTTCTTTCCCGAGGCCGGTGAGTTCCAGTTCAAGAAGGGCCCGGTCTTCGCCAACGTCGTGCTGGCCGACGAGATCAACCGGGCGACGCCCAAGACTCAGAGCGCCCTGCTTGAGGCCATGAACGAGCGCCGGGTGACCATGGACAACGTCACCTACCAGCTTCCGGCGCCGTTCCTCGTGCTCGCCACCCAGAATCCCGTAGAGTATCACGGCACGTTCCCGTTGCCCGAGTCGCAGCTGGACCGTTTTCTCATGCGCATCCGCGTGGGCTACCCCGATCCTGGCGAGGAGCGCCGCATCCTGCTGCAGAGCCGCGGGCCGGAGGCTGTGGAACGGCTGGCTCCGGCGATCGGCGTGGCGGCAGTTCAGGCGCTCAGCCAGCGCGCGCGGCAGGTGGAGGTCGAGGAAAGCCTCCTCGACTACATCATGGAAATCGTCACCGCCTCCCGACGCTCTCCGGCCATCCAGGTGGGGGTGAGCCCGCGCGGCTCGCTGGCGCTGTATCGGGCCGCCCAGGTCCAGGCGTTCCTGTCCGGCCGGTCCTACTGCATTCCCGATGACGTGAAACACGTGGCCGTGCCGGTGCTCTCCCACCGCATCATCCTGAAAAAGAAATACGCCCACCTGATGGATATCCGGGAAGAGGCCGAGGCCGTCATCGCCGAATTGATCGGGGGTATCCCGGTCCCGGTCTGAGTCCGTCACGGAGCCCGATGAAAACGTCCATCTGGAACCTGAAACGACCGTTTTTCTGGTCGCTGGTGCTGTCCGGCCTGTCGCTGGTCTGCCTCCAGCTGGCGGTGGCCATGTTCCGCCAGGGACTGCGCCGGCCGGGGTTCTTTCTGGCGCTGGCCGGCATGATCTGCCTGCTGGCGGAAGTGGTGCTCTTCGTGCCCGTGCTGGCCCGCAACGCCCTGCGCAGCGCGGGGCTGTCCATCCGGTTCCGCATCACCCAGGCGGGCTGGATCTACATCGGGCTGATCTTCCTGATCGCCGTTGCCGCGGTCAACACCGGCAACAACCTGCTGTACATCGTGCTGGCGTTCATGATCTCGGCCATCGCCGTGTCCGGCGAGCTGTCCCGCATCCTGCTGTCCAGCCTGCGGGTGGCGGTGGATTACCAGGATTCGATCTTCGCCGGGGAATTCACCAGCTACCGCCTGCGGCTGCTTAACGCCAAGCGCTGGTTCCCGGCGTTTTCCGTGGGCGTGGATGGCCACCTGGTCAACAAGACGTGGCTGGCCGCCGCTGGGCTGGCCGAGACCAAGCCGAAGCGGCTGGACGCGCAAGCGCTCCAGGCGCGCGGCGTCCCCTGCATGCGGACCGTGGCCTACTTCCCGTACCTGTCGCCGCGCGGCACCGACACCCAGTCCTTCCAGGTGCGGTTCCTGCACCGCGGCCTCTACCGGATCGACGCCATCGAGGTGCTGACTGCCTTTCCCTTCGGTTTCTTCCGCAAGGGACGCAAGATCCAGGCGGCCGGCGAGCTCGTCGTCTTTCCCGAGCTGCTGGAGAAGGGCGATTTCCAGTCCTCTCTGGAACACCAGCTGGAGACCATACCGATCCTGCGGAAAGGCCTGGGGGCGGAACTCTTCGCGCTGCGGGAGTACATCCCCGGCGAGGACGTCCGCCACATTCATTGGAAGGCTTCGGCCCGCGTGGGACGCTACCTGGTCAAGGAGTACAGCACGGAGACCCTCCAATCCTACGTCCTGGTGCTCGATGAGGGCTACCCGGGCAACCTGGACGAGGTGCGGGTGCGCTACGAGCGGGCCATCTCGTTCCTGGCCACGCTGGCCATGGAGTTGTACCAGCGTGGTAAAAGCGTGCGGGTCGTGCCCAGTCACAGCCGACCGCCGGAGGCGGGCGCGCGTTGCGATCTGCCGTCCGTGCTGGAGGATCTGGCGCTGTCATACCTGCGCCCGGTGGAAGACGCGCCCAATGCGCATCCCCTCAACAGTGCGCCGTTCGAGACCTGGCTGTCCGAGGAAGCGCCCGGCAGTCTGATTCTGTGCTCCTTTCGGAGTCCGGCGATGTTTTTCCGGCTCGCGCCGCACCTGGACGGCTACCTGGACCTGAACCAGATATGAAATACCGGCGCCTCTTCAAAACCGTGTTCTACCAGCTGATCCTGTCGGGATTCGGAGCGCTGGCCTTCACCGGCAAGCTCGGTTGGCTCACCTGCGCCGTCTACCTGGCGGCGCTGGCCGCGGCTTACGTCAAAGGAGAGGAGATCTCGCGCCGCCATGCCGGGTTTACGCGCGGCTCGATGCTGGCGATTTTCGTCGCGTTCGTGGCCGGTTTCGCGGTGGATTTCCTCCTGTTGGCGGGCGAGTTCACCGTGGCGGTGATCCACGTGGCCATGGCGGTGTCGATCCTGAAGCTGTTCACCGCCCGCACGGCGCGGGACTACCTGTACCTGTTCCTCATCGCGTTCGGTTATCTGCTGGTGTCCACGACCTTCACGATTGACATCGGCTTCGCGCTGTTCGCGTCCTGGTTCATGATTGCGGGGATCCTGGCGCTGATGCTGTTCGAGATCCGGACGGCGTCCATCTACTTCTCCCAGCGCGGCGATACGGATGTTGACGAGACGCCGCGGCCGCCGCTGGAACCGGCCTCGCCCGGCCGGATCAACGTGTCGGCGGGACTGGTCACCGCGCTGGGCGGGTTGATCTACGTGCTGATGATCGGTTTGACGATCCCGCTGTTCACCATCCTGCCCCGGTTGTCTTTCGGCATGTGGCAGTTGAACCTGTCGGACCGGCAGGAGATCAGTGGGTTTTCCGACACCACCGAGCTCGGCGACGTCACCTCGATCAAACTCAACGACGCGGTGGTCATGCGGATCCGCACCGATCCGGAACCGGACCGGCTGCCGCCGGACCTGAAATGGAAGGGCATCGCCCTGGACCGGTACGACGGGCGCGGGTGGGGGCTGTCGGTGCCCTGGAAGCAGGTGGTGGCGCTCAGCCCGGAGGGGCTCTATCCGCTGGCCCGACGTCACAGTCCCGAACGGCTGCTGTATCAGGAGGTGTTCCTTGAGCCCATCACGTCGCAGGTGCTGTTCCTGGCCCACCGGCAACTGGCTCTCACCCGCGACGTCCGGAGCGTCTCGCTGGCCTGCACGGGCACGCCCACCAAGGGATACGAGCATTATCAGAAATTCCGCTACGCCGGTTACTCGGACATTCACCGCTACAGCGAGGCGGAGCTCGGCCAGGCGCCGGCCGGCTATCCGCTCGGCCTCTCGACGACGCTGCTGGAGATCCCGGCGTACTCGCCGCGGATCGCCCAGCGAGTGGCCGATGTCACCCGTGGCATCGATTCGCCCTTCCGACAGGCCCGGGCGCTGGAGGCTTACCTCCGCACTAATTACGCCTATGCGCTGGAGATGGAGCCGTGTCCTCCGGACCGTGACCCGGTGGAGTTCTTCCTCTTCGACATGAAGCGCGGCCACTGCGAGTACTTCGCCTCGGCCTTGGCCATCATGTTGCGGTATGCCAAGATCCCGGCGCAGGTGGTCAACGGCTTTCAACGGGGCGACATCAATCCGTTCAACGGCGTCATCGTCGTCCGGCAATCCGATGCCCACAGCTGGGTGGAAGCCTGTTTCGTCAAGTCCGGTTGGGTGGAGTTCGATGCCACGCCGCCGGTGCGAGAACCCGATCGGTCCCGCTACCTGGCGTTTCTGGATAATCTGCTCGAATCAGTGGAGTTTCTCTGGATCCAGGACGTGGTCAACTATGATGTCTCCGATCAGGTGCAACTCCTCCGTTCCCTTCGGTCGGGCGCGGCGGGTTGGCGTCAGACCGTCGCCCGGACGCTCAAGCGGGTTCAGGAGTGGCTGAACGATCAAGTGGCTGTGGCGTGGCTCCGCGCCGCCGATCTGGCGGAGGCGCGGGGCGGCGCGCTCACGGCGATAGGTGCGGCGGTTCTCGTGGCTCTCGTGGCGCTGTGGGGGCTGCGGCGGCGGTTCGATGCCTCCGGTCGGCGGTTGCGTCGCGAAGGCGGGCCGGGCCGGGCCGCCGGACTGGTCTATCAGCGTTTCCTGAAACTGGCCGCCCGGGCCGGCTTCCGGAAGGAGGCGCGTGAGACGCCGCGCGAATTCGCCCAGCGGTTGGGCGGCGCCCTGCCCGCCGGACTGCTACTGGAATTCACCGACCTTTACTATGACCTGCGCTTCAACCCGCGCAGCGTCGTGGCCGAGATTATGCCGCGGCTGCACGGGTTGATGCGCCAGCTCGAATCCCTGGCCGAGGGACCCAGGCGGCCGGGCCGGGGGCGCCGAGCTTGATTCGGCAGGAGGCAACCATGAACCGGCAACCCGAGCATCCCGATTCCCCGCCCGCCGGCGGCGAAGCGCCCACCGAACGGGTGGAGCGGAGCGGCCCGGCGCTGCGCCCGGCCTTGGGTCCCGACGACCGGGTCGGCCCTTACACCATCCTCGACCGGCTGGGGGAAGGGGGAATGGGGGTTGTGTACCTGGCCGAGCAGCGCGAGCCGGTCAGCCGACGCGTGGCGCTCAAACTGATGCGGTGGGGCGGCGATTCCGAGTCGGTGGTCGCCCGGTTCGAATCGGAACGCCAAGCGTTGGCCCTCATGAGCCATCCCCACATCGCCCAGGTCTTCGACGCCGGCACCACGCCCGACGGACGCCCCTTCTTCGTCATGGAGTTCGTCCAGGGAGTGCCCATCACATCATACTGCGATGCGCGGAAAGCCGACACCCGCCGGCGCCTCGAGTTGTTCATGCAGGTCTGCCATGCCATCCAGCACGCCCATTTCAAGGGGATCATCCACCGGGACATCAAGCCGTCGAACGTCCTCGTGACGGACCGGGAGGGGCAGGCGGTTCCCAAGGTGATCGATTTCGGCGTGGCCAAGGCCACCGGCCGGCGCCTCACCGACCGCGAGGTCCACACCGAGATCGGCCAGCTCATCGGCACGCCGGCCTACATGAGCCCGGAGCAGGCGGAGATGAGCGCCCTCGACGTGGACACGCGCAGCGACATCTACAGCCTCGGGGTCCTGCTCTACGAGCTGCTGGCCGGGCGACTCCCCTTCGACCTGACGGAGGCGCGGCAGAAGGGCTACGCCGAGGTGCAGCGGCAGATCCGCGACGTGGAGCCGCCCACGCCAAGCTCCAAACTCAGCACGCTGGGTGAGGCGGCGGCGGAAGTGGCCGGCCGGCGAGGCGCCGAGCCGCGCGCGCTGGCCCGGGACCTGCGCGGCGACCTGGACTGGATCACCATGAAGGCCATGGCCAAGGACCGGAACCGCCGCTACGCCACGGCGGCGGAGATGGCGGCGGACATCCAGCGCCATCTGAATCACCAGCCGGTGTTCGCCGGACCGCCCGAGTGGAGCTACCGTTTCCGCAAATTCGTCCGGCGGCACCGGCCGGCGGTCATTGCCACCGCCGCCATCGCGGCCGCCCTGCTGCTCGGTCTGGCGGGCACGACCGCGGCCCTGCTGCAGGCCCGCCGCGCGGAGCAGGAGGCCCGGCGCCAGGCCCAGCGGGCCGAGGAGGTGACGGCGTTTCTGACCGGGATGCTCCAATCTCCGGATCCGTACCTGGACGGCCGGGATGTGCGGGTGGCGGACCTGCTGCGACGGGCTACGATCAACCTAAACAACGACACCACCCTGGACTCTGAGACCAAAGCCGCCGTGCACATGGCCCTGTCCAGGCCGTACATGGTCCTGGGACAGTTTGAGGACGCCGCCGCCCAGCTCAACGCGGCGCTGGAACTGCGCCGCCGGACTCTCGGTCTCCGGCATCCCGACACTCTGATGACAATATCCGACCTTGCGCTCCTGTACACCAACCAGGGCCGTCTCGACCAGGCCCAGCCGCTGCATGAGCAGGCGGTCGAGGGCTTGAAGGCCTTGCAAGCCCCGGCTGGCCTGGAACGGCTGACTGCCCTCGAACGATGGGGGGATTTCTGGCTGGCCAAGGGGGATCCGGCCCGCGCGGAGAAGATCTATCGGGAAACTCTGGAGTTCTGGCAAACGCCGACGGCCCGCGCCAAGACCTGTCTGCGGCTGGCCACGTCGAGTCAGGAACAGGGCCGGCTGGAGGAGGCGGAGACGTTCGCCCGCCAGGCGCTGGCGGCTGCCTCGTCGGGGTTGGGTCCGGACCATCCGGAGGTGCTCGACGCCGAGGGCGTGCTGGCGTCCATCCTGACATACCGCGGCAAGAACGCCGAGGCCGTCCCGCTCATGGAGCACGCCCTCGCCGCCCATGAGAAACAGTTTGGCCCGGAGCACACGGTCGTGGCGACGGATCTGTTCACGCTGGCCAACGCCCAACTGGCGCTCGGGCGCCTCGATGACGCCGAGCGCAGCGTCCGCCGGGGGCTGGATATCATGGCCCGCCGACCGGAGCGCGGCACGATCGCCGAACTGATGCTCACCAACACCTATGCCAGCGTGCTGCGCCTGCGGGGCCGTCCGGACGAGGCCGCGGCGGTCCTGCAAGACGAGCTGGCTCTCGGCGCCAAGCAGATGGGGCGCGAACACAACGTGGTGCTCAACGCGTACTCCGAACTAGCTCTCAACCTGTTGCGGGCGGGACGCGGCCCGGAGGCCGAACAGATCATCCGGGAGAATCTGGCCGTTCGGGAGCGGACCCAGGGACCGAACCATCCGGGCACGATCATTGAAACCCTGAATCTGGCCAGCGGACTGGTCCGTCGGCAAGCGTATGCCGAGGCGGAACAACTGGCCCGATCGGCGCTGGAGCGGGCCAGCGCGATTTGGCCGCCGGGCCACGAGGCCATCCTCAGCCTGCAGACGACGCTGGCGAAATGCCACATGGGCCGACGGCAGTATGCCGAGGCGGCGGCGGTCCTGCAGCCTGCCTATGCCACCGCGCGATCAAGCCTGGGGGAGGAGCACCGCGTCACCCTGCGGATCCGCGAACTGCTCACCGAGCTCAACACGGTCCGGGGAAGGCCGGAGAGAGTCCCGGCGCTGGATTCCGGCAAGACCCCTGGTTGATCCGGTTGTTCGGGCCGGTTGTATTCCCGTCGTCCGTGAAATAGAATGCCACGATGGCAAACAAAACCCGTCAATATGATTCCAACTTGAACCGAGGAGGTAACCCCGCGTGATTGTATCCGTGCGATCGGTACGCAAGCGGTTCGGCAATTTCTGCGCGGTGGACGGTGTGGAGATGGGTGTGCCGCCGGGCGTGATCTATGGGCTGCTGGGTCCCAACGGCGCCGGCAAGACCACCACCATCCGCATGATTTTGGGTATTTTCCTGCCCGATGAGGGCTCAATCGACGTCTTCGGCAAACCGATGGACGACGCCGCCCGCGACCGCATCGGCTACCTGCCCGAGGAGCGCGGCCTGTACCGGAAGATGAAGGTCCGCGACCTGCTGATGTTCTTCGCCCGCTCCCACGGTCTCAGCCAGAAAGAGGCGGCCGAGCGCGTCAACGGCTGGCTGGAGCGCGTGGAACTGCCCCAGGTGGCGCGCAAGAAGGTGGAGGAGCTGTCCAAGGGGATGCAGCAGAAAATCCAGCTCATCTCCACCATCCTGCACGAACCGGAGCTCCTCATTCTGGACGAGCCGTTCAGCGGACTGGATCCCATCAATCTGCAATTGATGAAGGA
Organism: Acidobacteriota bacterium; assembly: GCA_012517875.1. Lineage (NCBI taxonomy): Bacteria > Pseudomonadati > Acidobacteriota > Acidobacteriota bacterium. Next base: position 43,439 of record JAAYUB010000111.1, read on the forward strand.
CATATTCCTGGAGCTCCACAACCGGGGCACCACGGTGATCTTCTCCACCCACAACATGGAGGAAGCCGAGAAGATGTGCAACTCCATCTGCCTCATCAACAAGGGGCGCGTCGTCGTGGAGGGCGACCTGCACCACGTCAAGGAGAGCTACGGCCACAGCTCCATCCTCATCGACGCCTCGGGGCCGCTGGAATTTCTCAAGAAGCTGGATTACGTGGCCGAGGCTGAATTGTATGAGAACTACGCCGAGGTCCGCCTCCAGGACGGCCAGGCTTCGGGGCGGCTGCTCGAAGACCTCGTCCGCCAGCCGGGCCTGACGATCCGCAAGTTCGAGCAGGTGGCTCCCACGCTCCGCAACATCTTCATCGAACGGGTCAAGGGAGACAGCCATGAAAACTAGAACCTGGGAAATCATCCGTCGGGAATACCTGGAGCGGGTCACCAAAAAGAGCTTCTGGATCGGCACCGTGCTGATGCCGGTACTGATGCTGGCCATGCTCTTCGTGCCGGGTCTGCTGATGCAGGTGTCGCTGGACAAGGAGCTGCGGATTGCCGTGATCGACCGGAGCGGCAAGGTGTTCGAACCGCTCAAGGAGAACCTGGAAAAAGCACAGGCGGAGGCAGCGAAGGCCGAGCCCAGTCCGTTCATCATCGAACGTCGCGAGGCCGGAGCCGACCTGGATGCCACCCTGGCCGGCATCAAGCAGGAGATTGGAGACAAGAAGCTCGAGGGATGCCTCATCGTCGGGCCCGACTTCGACGCGGAGGACAACTTTCATTACTTCGGGCGCAACGTCAACAACCTGACGGTCATCCGCGGCCTGCAGGGCGGGCTGAATCCCATCGTCGTCGCCGACCGGCTCACCCGCAACAACATCAACGCTCCGCCGGAGAAGATCCGCGAGTGGATCCGCCGCGTGGAACTGGTCACGTTCCAGGTGGCCGCAGGCGGCGACAGCAAGAAGAGCGATCTCGGCTCCTCGATCTTCATCACGTTCACCTTCGTGATGATCCTGTACGTGTCGCTGCTGGTCTATGGCATCGCCAACCTGCGCGGTGTCCTTGAGGAGAAGACCACCCGCATCATGGAGGTGCTGCTGGCCAACTTCACGGCGAAGCAGATCATGACCGGCAAGCTGATCGGGATCGGCCTGGTGGGGCTCACCCAGATGCTGGTCTACTCCCTGACCGGCGGCGTCATCGCGGCGTACGGGGCGGTCACGGCCGCGCAGATGAGCCCGGAGCTCGCCGAAGGGCTGGCTGCGGTCAATCCCATGTCGCTCGTGTACTTCGTTGTCTTCTTCGTGCTGGGTTATTTCATCTTCTCGGCGATGTTCCTGGCCATCGGGTCGCTCTGCTCCACGGAGGAAGACGCCCAGAACATGCAGGGGCCGGTGATCATGCTGCTGGTCGTTCCCATGGTCAGCACGATGTTCTTCATCTCCAATCCCGACTCGCTCATCGCGGTGATCATCTCGTTGATTCCCGTGTTCACGCCCATGGTGATGATGATGCGGATCCTGGTGCAGACCCCGCCGTTGTGGCAGATCCTGCTGTCGATCGTCCTGAGCGTGGCGTTCATGGTGGGCCTGATGTGGGCGGTGGCCAAGATCTTCCGCATCGGGGTGCTCATGTACGGCAAGCGGCCATCGGTCAAGGAAATCATCCACTGGTTCAAGGCGGCCTGAGCGCTGCCGCCAGGGAACGGAAAACAAGCGGCCGGGTCACGGGGACCCGGCCGCTTGCTCTTTGCCGGCCGCTGACAGCCGGCCGGGGCGGGCAGGATTGGTTACCGGGGTTTACGCATGTCGCCGGTATCCATGTAGCGCGTATGCATCTGAAACACTTCGCGGATCAGATGCGGTTCATGACCGCCCACCTCGCGGCAGGCACGTTCATAGTAATCCATCAATTCATCGCGGTAATCAGGGTGGACGCACTGGCGGATGATCTCCGGCGCCACCTCGCGGGGGCATTTGCCCCGCAGGTCTGCCAGACCTTGTTCCGTCACCACCACCTTGACGTCGTGCTCGGAGTGGTCGAAATGGGTGACGAATGGCACGATGCTGGAGATTTTGCCGCCCTTGGCGACGGAGGGCGTGACAAAAATGGACAGGTACGCGTTGCGCTCGAAATCGCCACTGCCACCGATGCCGTTCATCAGGTGCGTGCCCATCACGTGGGTGGAGTTCACATGACCATAAATGTCCGCTTCCAGGGCGGTGTTGACGGCGATGACACCCAACCGGCGGATTATTTCCGGATTGTTGGACATCTCCTGCGGACGCAACAGGATGTGGCGCTTGTACCGGGCGAGGTCCTGATGAAACCGCTTCTCGCCTTCGGCCGACAGCGTGATGGAAGTGCCTGAGGCGAAGACGACCTTGCCGGCATCGATCAGGTCCAGCACCGAATCCTGAATGACTTCGGAATAGAACTCCATGTTCTGGAATTCGGAGTTGAGGAATCCTTGCAGCACCGCGTTGGCCACCCCGCCCACGCCCGACTGCCACGGCAGGCCCCGGGGCATCCGACCGGAGCGGATCTCATGGGTGATGAAATCGATGATCAGTTCGGCGATTCGTTTTTCCGCATCGCTGCAGGGGGTGAAGGAGCCGTGGCTGTCCGGCTTGTCCGAGACGACAATGTGGCGGATGCGATCGACGTCCGTGACCATGTAAGGCCGGCCGATCCGGTTGGACGCTTTCACGATGGGGATGGGCTGCCGGTCGGGCTGGTCCTGGGGCACGTAGATGTCGTGGATCCCTTCCAGTTCCAGCGGGTGCGTTGTGTTCAGCTCCACGATGATTGTTTTGGCGAGCCGGCACAGCGTGGGGGAGATGCCGACGCTGGTCGTGGGGACGAGGTGGCCCTCCTCGGTGATGGCATGGGCTTCGATCACGGCCACGTCGATGGGGCCAAAGTAGCCGTAGCGGATCTCCGAGGACACATGGCTCAGGTGCTGATCGTAGAACCGGGTTGCCCCGGCGTTGATCTGGTCGCGGAGCTTCTTGTTGGACTGGTAGGGCATTCGGCGGTCGATGGCGCCCACCTCCGCCAGTGCTCCATCCAACTCGTCGCCAACGCTGGCGCCGGTGAACAGGTTGATGCGCGTCTTCTCACCGGTGCGTTTGATCCGCTCGGCCAAGGCTTTGGGTACCAGCTTGGGGTAGCCGGCCGGGGTGAAGCCGCTGCACCCGACATTCATGCCGTTCTGAATGAGATCGGCGGCTTCCTCCGCTGTGGTGATCTTGTCCGACAGTTTGGGATGACGAATTCGATTTTTCATCGCACGATTCTCCTGGCTGTGAAGGTACTTTCATGTGATGGATTCCAACTTGCGGATGACCACCCGCTTGCCGGCGGCGCCCACCACCTCGACGGTGTCGCCGAGGGCGACGGAGCCGGGCTTTTCCGGCAGGCCGATCCAGTCGGCGCCCTCGCAATGGAGCATGAAGAGTCCGGCGTGCGGATCGACGATGTCTTGAAGCCGGCCGGTGCGGCCGACGATGGCCTGGATCTTCGGATCGTCCGCCGGCCGGATGCACCGCCGGAACAGCCAACGGGTGAACGGTTCCAGAATCAGCACGCCGCCAGCCACGGCCAGCCACTGGCACCAGGTGGGGGCGCGCAGGTGCGCGGCGGCCGATGCCAGCAGGCACCCCCCGATCAGCGGCAGCAGCGGCCGGAAGCGGGTCACCAGGTAGAAAATCAGCAACAGGATGGCGGGAACCAGCCAGTACCAGTGGGTCATGTATCCTTCCCTGAAATCATCCAAATGATCGGCGTGTGGCTTGTCCGACGGCAGTCACACACACAAGGCTGCCCGGACTGCGGCCGGCGCTTATGAGATGAACTCAACGTCTCGAGGCATCTTGAGCTCGAAGGTCTTGTCCTTCACCTTCTTATTAATTTCGATCTTTCGGAACTGAATATCCGTGTAGTCGCCGTTGGGTTCCTCGATTCGCTGGCGGGCCGGAATGCCGGTGCCGGCCTCGATCCACAGGTTCAGGCTCTTGAAATACGACTTCAGCTTCGGGCTTTTCGGGTACAGCGTAAGCACGTGGTAGACCATCTTCCCTTCCACTTCATCGTGGAGGTAGGTGATGTCGAAATTGCTCTTGAGATCATCCACCGAAGTGCCGATGCCGAAGTTGGCATAACGCGCCTGCGATTCGTCGATCTTTCTCCTGACCGCCTGGTTTTTTTTGGGGTAGAACACCAGGATCTCCCGGGGAGTGACCAGCAGGATGGTTTTGCGGGGTTCCTCGATCTCCTTTTTCAGGTAAATCCCGTCGGTTTCTTTCTTGAAGTAAAATTTCCCTTTTTCGAGCTCGTCGTATTCCTGAATGATGTTGAGGTATTTGCGCTGGATGATGTCGGCCTGGAACGTGCGCAGCACCTTGTTAAGCTGATTGAGCTTTCGCAGCACCCGATCGAGTTTGGCGCTGTCGCCCGCGGCGGCTGAGGGAACGCTCAGCGTCGCAAACAGGAACAGCAAGCCGGTCAGAACCATGCGTTTCATCTGTGGCCTCGAGACTACCCGATGAGGTGGAGGTGGGCGGCCGGCGGATGAGTGACGGCCGGGGTCGGCTTGGCCCGCCGCTCGAAGCAGCTGTGCGGCACCAGGAAGATGAACAACAGGATGAGTATGACGATGATGTCGTAGGCAATGCTGCCGCGCTCATACTTCCACAGGAAAATATTGTGCAACAGACTTTTGATTCTGCCCATGCCGTACGCCCGTCGCTCAGCGACTGAAGATGTCCTCGTGTTCCACGAGGAGTTCGCTACGGGGCTGCCGCAGGATCTGGCCGTCCCGCATCTCCACAATCCGATGCGCGTACGACGCCGCTTCGGAGTTGTGGGTGATCATGACCACGGTCTGGTTGAACCGGAGATTGAGATCCCGGAGCATCGTCAGGACGATCTGCGAATTCACGGTGTCGAGGTTGCCGGTGGGTTCGTCTGCGAGGATGAGAGCGGGCCGGTTGATGAGCGCCCGGGCGAGGGCCACGCGCTGCTGTTCGCCGCCCGACAGCTCCAGCGGTTTGTGGTCCATCTTGTCCTGAAGGCCCAGGATGCCGAGAATCTCCTCCACGGTGTGGGTGTCGAACGTCCCGTTGCCGCGGATCTGGCGCGCCAGCTGGAGATTTTCCCGGGCGGAGATTGTTGAAAACAGATTGAATCGCTGGAACACAAAACCGATCTTGGCCCGGCGGATCTCGGTCCGCTCGCGGTCTGAGCAGTCGGCCAGGTTCCGGTCCTCGATCAGGACGTCGCCGGATGTCGGACAGAGCAGGCCGCCCATGATGTGCAGCAGGGTGGATTTGCCACAACCCGACGGCCCCATGATGGCGATGAATTCCCCGCGTCTGATCTGCAAATCGACTCCGCGCAGTGCCGGTACGTCCACCTTGCCGATGCGGTAAATTTTGGTCAGTTTGCGGATAGTGACGATATCTTGCATCAATCCAATCCGGTGAAAACGTAACAAACCAGTATATTTTGATTTGCCCGCCTGTTCAAGGTGAAAGGCAGGCACGCGCTTTATTCGTACATCAGCGCTTCGACGGGATCCTGGCGGGCGGCCCGGTAAGCGGGATAGGTGGACCCGAAGATCCCGCTCGCCAACGCGATGAGCGCCACGTAGATGATCCACTCCAGCCGAATCTCGAACGGCAGCGACGGGTACAACACGTGCAGCACCCGCGTCGCCAGGAAGGTGAGCACCAGCCCGACACCGACGCCGACGACGGTGAGCAGCATCGACTCCTTCAGGATCAGGTTGACGATGTAACCCTTCGAAGCGCCCAGCGATTTCAGGATGCCGATTTCGCGGGTGCGTTCGGTGATGGTGGTGTACATGGTGAGCAGGATCACCAGGAAGCTGATGAGGACCGCGCTGACGATGATCGCCGCGGTGAACTCCTTGAGGCCGGGCAGGTTCGAGGCCATGACCTTGTAAATGTCCGAGGCCCGCGTCACGTTGTAGCCTTTGAACGGATCGACGCGGAGCAGGTGCTGGTAGACCGGCTCGATCCGGGAGTCCGAGTCGCATTTGATATAGAAGATGGAGACCTTTTCCTTCGAATCGTTCAGGTCCTGCAGCGTTTCCAGCGGCACCAGGATGCGGGCGGCAATGCCCGCCTTGAAAATGCCTACAATCGTGAAGGTGTGGTTCAGGATGTTCAACGTGTCGCCAAGCTTGGTGTGGTGGGATTGCTGGTATACATCGTCCACGATGCACTCGAATGGAGCCTGGAACAGGCGGCCCTGCAAGACTATGATGCCGTCACCGCTCACTTGGTTGAAGGAATGGGGATCGATGCCGAAAATCAGCGAGAAACTCTGCTTGGAAAACTGATGGAGCATGGGGGAAACATGCCGGATGCCATCGACTTCCAGCAGTTTGTCCTTGATCCGGATGGGCATGGTGGCGTTATTGAGGGCCAGCAGGAGCGAGGAGCCGGGAGGTTGAAACAACAGATCCGCCTTGATGTTTTGCGTGCGGTACGCCGAATCCTTCAGCATGCCCTGGGTCAGCCCGACGAACAGCAGAATCATCACCACACCCAGGCTGACCGCCAGGATGCTGACGATGGTCCGGGTGGGACGCTTCTTGACGTTGGCGATGATCAGGCCCACGGGCACCTCATGACTTGGGGGATATCTGTTCCACCGTGGCGTCGTCCGGAACGCTCAAGGCGAACATCTGGTCATTGAGCGGCGCATCGACTTCCAGCCGTTTGACCGAGAAGTCCACCCGATAGCCCTCGCGCGGGCGATAGAGCCGGATCTCCGCGGGGAACTCGCCGGAGGTGAACGGGCGGTGGGGGCCGTAGCTCACCTCGCTGACCGGTGCTCCGTCGGGGGCGTACAGGACCTTCTTGCGGATGCTGAGGCTGGAACGTTCCAGCCAGATTTTCTGGAGCACCAGCGGCGCGCCACCCGTGACGTCCAGCTCATGGATCACGTAGTACCGCTCGACGGCGGTGTCTTCCTGGGTGACGGCCAGGCGGGAGTCCGGCTTGAGCCGTTGATGGAAAAATGTCTGGGTGATGTGCCAGGGGCGCAGCTGGGACAAGTTGTAGCGGGGTGAGCGCTCGTCGGCAGCCGGTTCCTGGGGCAGGGCGGCGAGGTCATCGCCCATGACGCCCCGGTACAGGGTGTTGCGGCGGGGATACCAGATCTCAAACTGGGCTCCCCGGGCCACGACGTCCAGGGCGGTGGTCTTGATCATGGGGAGGTGGATCTGCAGCCGGAGGTCGCCCTGCCGGTTGACGATCATCACCGCGTCGGCGGACGGCAGTTTCTCGCGTTTCTGTCGGGTTGCGGATTCGGCGGAGAAGGTCAACTCCGCTTTCCGGATCAGCAGCGTGCTGGGCGCACCACAGAGCCGGTCGAACCGGGCCAGAAGCTCCTCCCGGCTCAGCGTCTGGGCCTGCTGGAACGCAGGGCTGACCCGCACGGTTTCCTTGTGCACGCCACACGCGCCGGTAGCCATAGCGGCGGCCAGGGCCAGGCCGGCCGATGCGGTTCTCAGGTGATGCTGCCAGCTGCGGTTCAAGGCGTTCCGCCCTCCAAAAAATCCAGAGAAATCTATCAGAAAGGGCCTTCCGAGTCAAGGTTTACGCTGGATTTCACCCCTGTTTCTGGTAAAATCGAGGCCATTGAAGGCGGGGGAGTCATGAATCGTTCCCAACAAAAGAAATTCCGCGAACTGCTCGGGTTCCTGCTGCTGTTTCTGGTTTTCCTGTTCGGGCTGGCCCTCGTCTCGTACAGCCCTGAGGATGCGTCGCTCAACGTCAGCACCACCCTGAGCCAGTCGCGGAATTTCATCGGCCGTACCGGCGCCTGGATCAGTGATTTCTGCTGTCATCTGTTCGGATACGGCGCCGTCCTGCTGGCCCTGCCGGTGGTCTTCCTGGCGGTCCGGATGATCCGGAGCCGGGAGATGGCGGGGCTGTTCGTCCAGTGGTTGGGGACCGTGGTGCTGATGGCGGCCGTATGCGGGCTGCTGGACCTGCTGTTCTCCACGCCGGTGGGATTGGCCAATTTCACACCGGGCGGCATCCTCGGCGGCACGCTGAAGCACTTTCTGGTGTACTACCTGAACACGGGCGGCGCCGCTCTGCTGCTTGGCGCCTGCCTCCTGGCCGGGCTCCTGCTGCTCACCCCAAGGACTCTGGGCGAGCTCTTCGGTCGAATCGGTGGTTTGTTCCGGCGACAGTCCGCGGCCGGCCCGGAGCAGCCGGACGAGGCTGACTCCGACGCTTCGGCACCCAAGGCCGAAACGAAGTCGTTCTCTCCGGCGGAGACCGAACCGGTCCAGCGGCGCGGCGCTCCTGAACCGGAGACTGTCGCCGGCGACGCCCGGACGGAGGAGGCGGCGACCGCGGGCGGTGACGCGCGGGCCGCGGCGGCCAAACCCGGGTTCCGAATTCCCATCACCCCGCTTGAGTTCACCGAAGAGGCGGGGCCCGAACCGGACGTGCACACCAGCAACCGCCGCCAGATCGGACGCTTCCGCCTGCCGCCGTTCTCCCTCCTCGAGCGCGCCGACAGCGTGGCCAAGATCAGCGAAACCGAGCTGATGGAAAAGGCTCAGCAGATCATCCGCAAGTATCAGGAGTTCGGCATCGAGGGGGCCATCGATGCCATCCATCCGGGGCCCGTGGTCACCCTCTTCGAGTTCAAACCCGCACCCGGCGTCAAGTACAGCAAGATGATCTCCCTGGTGGACGACTTGTGCCTGGGACTCCGGGCGGAGTCGATCCGGATCGACCGCATCCCCGGCAAGTCCACCGTCGGTATCGAGGTGCCCAACTCCCAGCGGCAGACCATCCACATCCGCGAGGTCATCGAGTCGAAGGAAGTCCAGAACTCCCGCTCCCGGCTCACGCTGGCCCTGGGCAAGCGGATCAACGGCGACGTTTTCGTCACCGACCTGATGAAGATGCCCCACCTTCTGGTGGCCGGGGCGACGGGTTCGGGCAAGAGCGTGGGCCTGAACACCATGATCACCTCCATCCTGTATCGGGCCACTCCGGACGAGGTCCGGTTCATCTTCATCGATCCGAAACGGCTGGAACTGGGGGCGTACGCCGACATCCCCCATCTCCTGACCCCCATTGTCACCGATGCCAAGCTTGCCGCCAACACGCTGCTGTGGGCCGTCCATGAGATGGAGGAGCGGTACAAGCTGCTGGCGAAATACTCCGTGCGGGAGATCGATGGTTTCAACCGGCTGTGCCTGGAAAACGAGGACCTCGATCCGCTCCCCATGATCGTCATCGTCATCGACGCGTTGGCCGAGCTGCTCAGCGTGGCGTCCAAGGAGGTGGAGTTGTGCCTCCAGCGGCTGGCCCAGATGGCCCGGGCGGTGGGCATTCACCTGATCATCGCCACCCAGCGTCCGTCGGTGGAAGTGGTGACCGGCGTGATCAAGGCGAATTTCCCCTCGCGCATCTCCTTCCGGCTCCTGTCGCGGCACGACTCCAAGACCATCCTGGACACCATCGGTGCCGAGCATCTCCTGGGCAAGGGCGACATGCTGTTCCTGCCGCCCAATTCGGCCAAGCTCATCCGCGTGCACGGCGCGTTCGTCTCCGAAGAGGAGACCAAGAAACTGGTGGACTTCCTCAAAGGGCAGGGAGAGCCGAGCTACACCGAGCTTCTCACGCCGGAGGCGGACAGCGCCGAAGACTCGGACAACGGCAACGGTCTGGGCGACGATCCGCTGTTTGACGAGGTGGCCCGATTCGTGGTCAAGAACCGCAAGGCGTCCACCTCGGTGCTCCAACGCCGTTTCCGCATCGGCTATGGCCGGGCGGCTCGCCTGATGGATATCCTCGAGGAAGAGGGCATCATCGGACAGTCGATCGGCAGCCGGCCCCGCGACGTCTTGGTACCCCCCGACTATTTCGACTCGGTCAGCGAAACCCAGAACCCCGAAGCCTGACAACTCTGGATCAGCGCGAGTGCACCCAGACGGTGCCGCCGGCATGCCGCCGCATGGGATCTGGCCGCCCGGGCGGGAACCGTCCGCGCCTTGCGGCGTAATAGAAGCTGACAATTCATTGCGGAGAGCGGGAGGTGCTCCATGAAACGGTTGATTGTGTTGACGGCGGTGGCCCTGATCACGGTGGCGGCTGTGCCGGTGTTTGCCGGACCGCCGGATGATGGCGACCGGCAAGTGTACGTACATGTGTCCGGCGACGCCAGCCGGGCTTTTCTGGGAGTCAACCTGCGCGATCTGAACGCGAAGGAACTCGATGAGTGGAAGGAACCGGACGATCTGGGGGCCTACGTGGTGAAGGTGACGGCCGATTCGCCGGCGGCCAAAGCCGGCTTGGCGGAGGGGGACATCATCATGCGGTATGCCGGAATCCCGGTGCTCGGCGTCACCCATCTGACCGGCTTGGTCCGCGCGACTCCTCCCGGCAAGACGGTGAGCATCGAGATCGCCCGCGGCGGCAAGCGCCAGACCCTTCAGGCGACCCTGGGCAAGCGGGACGGCGATTACTTCGTCGGCGTGCCCGGCGAGTCTTTATTCACCATCCCGGAAATGCCCAAACGAATACCGGATGAATTTAAGGATTACAACCGCACCTTGCGGCAGTATTTTGTGACGCGCCGGCCCCGGTTGGGTATCTTCTACGATGACCTGACCGATCAGCTCGCCAAGTTTTTCGGTGTGCCTGAAGGCAAGGGTGTGCTCATCACCTCGGTGGCCGAGGATTCGCCGGCCGCAAAGGCCGGCTTGGCGGCCGGTGACGTCATTGTGGCGATCGGCGATTCGAAGGTGACGGATTCCAGCGACCTGATGCGGGCCCTGTCCGGAGAGGAAGACGATGGAACGTTGGCGGTCAAGATATACCGGAAAGGAAAGGCCATGGATGTGCGCGTCACACTGGATGATGACAAACCCGAGCTTCCGAAAGCCCGGAAGCTGTCTGTCTGAACCGTCCCCCGATTGACGGGCATAAAAAAACCCACCCCGAGGGGTGGGTTTTTCATTTTCCAGAGACGGATCAGAAGATCTTTTTCTTCTTCTTTTCCTCTTCCGCCTGCAGCTTCTTTTTCAGGATCAGCGACTGGGCGGCCAGACGGTCGGCCTTGAGAGTGTAATCGTCCTTGAGCGCCTGGTCGTCCACGAGCATGGCCTTCTTGCGGTAGCACAGGTTAAGGAAGCTCATGGCGTCGGCGTAGTTCGGATCGATCTCCATGGCCTTCTGCAGGGAGGTGATACCTTCCTCGATGACTTGGTCGGCCTTGGCCTTGTCCTCGGGAGTCATGTTAGGCACATTCTCTCCGTTGGGCCCGGTGGACTGGTTGACGATGTTCCAGTCGATGACCCCGATGCCGTATAGAGGCACGGGATTGTTGGGTTCCAGCTCGATGCGCTTGCGATACCAGGTTTTCGATTTTTCGTACTCGTTCATTGCGTTGTAAAGGCTGGCAATGCTCTGGATCGCATTCACGTTGTCGGGACTGTATTCCAGCACTTTCTCGAAGGTCTTGATCGCCATGTTGGCCGTCTTGAGGTTGCGGTCGGTGAAGAGGTTGGGCACGTACTGTTGCATGTAGGAAGTAGCCAGGTATTCGTAGGCGATGTGGAGATCGGGGTCCAGTTCGATGGCCTTCTGAAAATTGGTGGCGGCTTCTTCGTACGATTTGTTCTTGAAGGCTTTGACGCCCTTGTTGAGCTGGTCGCGGGCCTTGAGGTTGTTCATCAGATCACAACCGCAGAGCCCCGCCACGAGCACAAGAGTAACCAGCAGCGTGAGGAAATGTTTGATTTTCATTTGGTCGCTCCCTTGTGGCTCACTCGAGTTCCGTCATCAACCCGATCTGCTCCACGCCGGCTCCCTTCGCGATGTCGATCGCCTTGACGATGTCGCCGTAGATCAGCCCCTTGGCGCCCTTGATGAAGATGGACTTGTCGGCGCGGGCGCTGTAGATCTGGGTCAGCCGCTGGCTCAACGAGTCGAAGGTGACCGGATCTTTGTTGATGAACATGGAGCCGTCAGTGTTGAGGCTGACGACGATGCCCAGGAACCGGTCCGCGATCTCCTGGGTGACTTCCGGCGGCAACTTCTCGGGAACCCGCACATCGAGGCCGTGTGGTGTGAACGGCGTGATAACCATGAAGATGATGAGGAGCACCAGCAGAATGTCGATGTACGGGGTCACATTGATATCCGATTTGGGGCCTCCTCCGCCCCCGACTGCCATTCCCATAGTGGCTCTCCTTTAGATTTTTTGCTTGTCGACCAGCAGGCCGATCTGCTCAAAGCCGACTTCCCGGATAAGGTCCAGCGTCTCGGTGACCTTTTCGTAGACGACACCCTGATCGCACTTGAGGAACACCCGGTCCTGCTGACGGACCTCCATCGCGGTGATCAGACCATCTTTAAGGTTGGCAGCGTCCTGCGGCACGTTGCCAAGGTAGAGCCGCATGGTCCGGTCCATGCCGACGACCAGGGCCTCGCGGTTTTCAGCTTCGGGCATCTCGATCACGTTCCGGCCCTTCGGCAGGTTGACCGTGATGCCTTTCTGCAGCAGCGGCGTCGTGATCATGAAAATGATCAGCAACACCAGCATGATGTCGGCCATCGGGGTCACGTTGATATCCGAGTTGACCCCGCTGGCTTTGTGTTTGACCTTAGAGGTTGCCACGGCTCACTGACCTGCGCTTGATGAAATAGTCAATCAACTCGGAGGAGGAGTTGTCCATCTCCACGGTGAAGGCTTCGATCCGGGTGGTGAAGTAGTTGAACAGCCACACGGCGGGGACTGCGACGAAGAGGCCGAACGCGGTGGTCACGAGGGCTTCCGAGATGCCGCCGGCGACGGCGCCGATGCCGGTGTCCTCGCCCTTGCTCATGCCGGCGAACGCGTTGATGATGCCGATGGTCGTGCCGAACAGGCCGACGAACGGGGCCGTGGCGCCGATGGTGGCCAGGGCGCCGGTGCCGCGCTTGAGCTCCTCACGGTTGATGGCGGCAGCGCGCTCCAGCGCACGTTTGGAGGCCTCGATCAGCTCGCCCGGCAGCTCGCTGGAGGCGGTGTGGGCCTGGAATTCCTTCAGACCGGCCACCACCACCTTGGCCAGGTGGGACTTGGTGTAGCGTTCGGACACCATGATCGCTTCTTCAATCTTGCCGTCCTTCAGCGCCTCGGCCACGGCCGGGGCGAATTCACGGCTCTGTTTCTTGGCGGCGCGGAACGTGAAGTAACGCTCCAGCATCACCGCGATCGACCAGACGGACATGATGGCGAGGATGAAAACCACGGCGCGCGCGGTCCAGCCCATCTTGTTCCACATGTCCATGTAATCCATGCCGCCTTCTTGAAGCAAAAATAGATACATCGTCGTACCTCCCAGTATTAGATTTGGTTATTGTGCGCCGAGCGTGAATCTGACCGTGACGGTGCCGATCACCGGGATCGGCTCGCCATTGAGCAAGGTGGGGGAGTATACCCACTGGGTCACCGCGTCAACCGCGGCCTGGGTAAGCAGGGGATGTCCGCTGATGACCTTGGTCTCGCGGACCCGGCCCGACTCATCCACCACAACCTGGAGGATCACCGTTCCCTGGACGCGCGCGGCGCGGGCCAGAGGCGGATAAACGGGTTGGACCTGATTGATCAACCGGGACGTCAACACCTGGCCGCCGACCCGGACCGGTTCCTTCTTCGGCGGGGGCGGAGGTGGCGCCACATTGGCCGTGCCGCCGACAACCGCCGGGCCGGTGCTGCCCACCACGCCGCCGACAACGCCGCCGGGCACGCCGCCGGGCACGCCGCCAGCCACACCGCTGCCGCCTGTGTTCAGGCCGAGCAGGTCGGCCAGGTCGGACTTGTCAGAAGGAGGCGGGATCTCGTTGGAGATCTCTTTCGGGGCGTAAGTTTTCGACAAGTCAATATTGACTTGCGGCCGATCCACCTTGGGGGCCTGCTTGGGCGCCTCAGACGGCGGCGGCGGAGGGGGGGGCGGCGGCGGTGGTGGCGGAGGCGCCGCCAGGAACGTCAGCAGCTCGCCCACCTGGGCGGGAAGCGCCTCGGGAAAGAGCAATGGGACCAAGACGAGCGCCAACAGGGCCACACCGTGTATGATCAAGGCCACCACCATGGTCACACCGGTCTTGGTCTTTGCCCTGTTGGTTGAAGATTCCAACAAGTTCTCAAACATCTGCGCCTCCTGGCCCCCGCAAGGGTAGTGGTCCGACGCGGGAGCTTAGATATGACATTATCAATTCAGAGACCAGCCGAGATCAAGCGAATTTATAGACCTTTTTCTCCTTGGCGGTGCCGAGGTATCGCATCCAGAGGTAGGTCAGCGGGCTGGCGACGGCGATCGAGGAGTAGGTGCCGATGATGATGCCGATCACCAGCACGAACGAAAAGCCGTCCAGCGTCTCGCCGCCGAGCAGCCACAGGCAGAAGACCGAGATGAACGTCAGGCCCGAGGTGATGACGGTCCGCGATAGCGTCTGGTTGATGGACTTGTTGATGATGGTCCGGAAGGTGTCGGCGCGGTTGAGCTTGATGTTTTCGCGAATCCGGTCGAACACCACGATGGTGTCGTTGATGGAATAACCCACCAGGGTGAGGAATCCCGCCACGACGATGAGGGAGATCTCCTTGCCCAGAAGACTCATCAGACCCATGGTAATCAACACATCATGGAAGAGGGCGATCACGGCGCCGACACCGAAAGCGAATTTGAATCGCAGCGCGATATAGACCAGCATGCCCAGCAGCGAGAAGAACACCGCCTTGGTGGCCTTGTCCTGCAGCTCCTTGCCGATCTTGGGACCGACGCTGTCGACGCTCAGCACGGTGAATGAGCCCGGATAGTAGTGCTGCTTGAGCACGCCCAGAACGGGGTTGCTGATGCCGGGGAGGGAGCCGAGCTGGCCGATATCGGTGATCAGGCCACCCCGGTCGGTGCGGTGGTTCACGATGGTCTCGGCCAGTTCCCGGTACACCCGCTGGGTTTCCTCGATGGTCGCGCCCGCCGTGAGCCGACCCATGTTCTCCAGCACCCGGCTTTCGCTCAAGGTGGCGGCCAGCTGATCGATTCCCACCCGATTCAGGTCCTGCTTGCCCTGAACCTTTGCCTTGTCCAAAATCCCGTGCAGCGCGTCGTAAATGTTCTGGCCCAGATTCTGGAAGGATGCGGAGTCCTCGCTCTCGATCTTCTTCATCCGGATCTGGACGAGGTTCTTCTCCTCGGCGTCGAACCGGGTGACGTCCGCGGCCCCGAGGCTCTGCTTGAGCGCGTCGCGCAGACGGTCCACGTCGGGTTTCTGGGCAGTCTTGACCTTGATCAGGGTGCCGCCGGTGAAATCGATGCTGTAGGTGAATCCGCCGTGCTGGAGCACCGAAAACCATCCCACAACCAGCAGAACGAGCGAAGCGGACAGGAAGAGCCACACTTTGCCCATCCAGTCCACATTGATATTCTTGAACAGTTCCATGACGACTCCTCAGGCGATGAAGTTAGACACGGGGTGTTGGATTTAGTTCCGTCAAATAGAAAGTTTCTTGATCTGCACCTGCTGGAGCAGGGTGTTGAAGATGGTCCGGGAGACAAAGATCGCCGCGAACAGGTTGGCCAGCAGACCGAAGGTCAGGGTGACCGCGAAGCCGCGGATAGGGCCGGTGCCGAACTGATAGAGGAAGGCGGCGGAGATCAGGGTGGTCACGTTGGCGTCGAAGATGGTCCAGCTGGCGCGGGCGAAACCGGCGTCCACGGCGGCGGCGACGGTCTTGCCCCAGCGCAGCTCCTCGCGGATACGCTCGAAGATCAGGACGTTGGAGTCTACGGCCATGCCAATGGTCAGGATGATGCCGGCGATGCCGGGCAGCGTCAGGGTGGCGCGGAAGTAGCCCATCACCCCGAAGAGAATCAGCACGTTGACGATCAGGCACAGGACCGCGTTGAAGCCCGACAACCGGTAATAGAACACCATGAAGAGGACGATCAGCGCCAGGCCCAACAGGCCGGCGTTTACACCCTGGCGGATCGACTCAAGGCCCAACGAGGGACCGACGGTGCGTTCCTCCAGGATCACGATATCGGCCGGCAGGGCGCCGGACGGGAGCGAGAGAGCCAGCAGCTGCGACTCCCGCTCGCTGTCGATGCCCGTGATGATGCCGGAATCCGTGATCTTGGCCTCGATCCGGGGCGCTGAAATCGCCTTGTCGTCCAGAATGATGGCCAACTGGCGACCCTGGTTGGCTTCGGTGGCATCGCCGAACAGCCGCGCGCCCTCCGAGTTGAGAGTGAAACTCACCGCCGGCCGCGACAGGCCCAGCGAGCTGTCCTGGGACGCCCGGGCGTTGGTCAGATGCTTGCCGGTGATCACCGGCGCTTTCTGAACGACGATGTAGCGCTTTTCCTGCTCGCCCCGGTTCTCGCCGCTGTAGTCGCCGGTATAAAGCACGGCGGTGTGGTCGCCCGGTATCTGGCCGCCGAAGAACTGGTTGATCGCGTCCAGCGACGCGGCGTACGGCGCGGTGGGGTGGACCATGTTCAGGCTCAAGGAGGCGGTCTCCTTGAGCAGCGTCTTCACTTCCTCGGGATTCTCCACCCCGGGCAACTCGACGATGATCTGGTTCGACGTGCCGGCGGCGGTGGAGCCGAAGAGTTGGAGGGTCGGCTCGGCCACACCGTACGCGTCGATGCGGCGCTCCAGCGTGTCGCGCGAGCTCTGGACGGTGGTCTGTTCCAGATCGCGCACGGCAGCGGCGGTGAGGTTCAGGGTGAAGGACACTGCGCCCCCCTCGAACTTGGAACTGACGTCGAAGTAGTGGCCGAAGTAATCCTTCAGGTTCTTGCGCGTGGCTTCCGACTGGCCCTCGGGCACGCCGCTGAGGGTGATTTTCGTGTCTTCGGCGAGCACCTGGGTGTAGGCCGTCTTGTTTTCTTCCATCAGGCGCTTGATGCGTTCGCCGTACTGCTGGACTTCGGCGCGGATCACCTTGTCGGTCTTGACCTCAAGCACCAGGTGCATGCCGCCCTTGAGGTCGAGGCCGAAGTTGATCTTTTCCTTCGGGGGATAGAAGAGGTACGCACTGCCGGCGCAGATGATCAGAATGATGATGTAACGGACTTTAAGGCTTTTGAACATGGGGGAATACCTTGATGGGATTTCAGCTCTTTTCTTCGGGGGAGGTCGGCTGGAGGCCGGCGACGGCGCTCTTGCCCACTTCGATCTTCACGTTGTCGGCGATCTTCAGGATAATCGAATGGTCCTTGATTCCGGTGATGGTGCCGTAGATGCCGCCGGACGTGATCACGCGGTCGCCGTTCTTGAGGTTGGTGATGAGCGATTCCTGGTCTTTCTGGCGCTTGCGCATGGGCCGAAAGATCAGGAAGTAGAAAATGGCGGCGATGAGAGCCATGGGGATGAGCATGCCGAAAATCGGGTCACCCCCTTGTGCCGCCTGCAGCAGGTACAAGGAGTGCCTGGATCCAATCATGAATGCACCTCGAAATTACCTGGATTTGCTGCCGCGTCGTGACCGCAGATTACTCGGTGGCGGAATGATACCGGGCCAGGAAATTCTGTTTGAAATCCGCGAACGCGCCAAGCTCGATAGATTGCCTGATCTGCCCCATGATGTCAAGATAAAAGTACAGGTTGTGGAAGGTGTTGAGTGTGGCCGAGAGCATCTCCGATGACATGAACAGATGCCGCAGATAAGCCCGCGAATAGCGGCGGCAGACCCGGCAGCCGCACTCCGGGTCGAGCGGTCGGTCCTCCCGCGCGTGACGGGCGTTTTTGATGATGATCCGGCCGTCACGGGTGAACAGGCAGCCGTTTCGGCCGTTGCGGGTGGGCAGGACGCAGTCGAACATGTCCACCCCCAAGGCGACGGCTTCCAACAGGTCTTCCGGCGTACCCACGCCCATCAGGTAGCGCGGCCGGTCCTCCGGCAGCAGCGCGGCCGTCGCGCCGGTCACCGCGTACATCGTCTCTTTGGGTTCGCCCACGCTCAGGCCGCCGATGGCGTAACCCCGGAAACCGATCTCGGCCAGCCGGCCGGCGCATTCCGCCCGTAGGTCGGGATAGACGCTGCCCTGCACGATCCCGAACAGCAACTGGGTGTCCTCATCCGGGTGCGCGGCCCGGCTGCGCCGGGCCCACTGCAGCGTGGTCTCCATCGAGGCGCGTGCCTCCTCGCGCGTCGCGGGGTAGGGAGTGCAGTCGTCGAACGCCATGATGATGTCTGCACCCAGGGCCTGCTGGATCCCGATGCTGACTTCGGGCGTGATGACGTGGCTGCTGCCGTCGATATGGGAGCGGAAGTGGACGCCTGCCGGATCGATGCGCCGCAGTTCGCGGTGGCTGAAGACCTGATAACCGCCGCTGTCGGTGAGCAGGGCGCGCGGCCAGCCCGAGAACCGGTGCAGTCCGCCAAGGGCGCGCACGAGCTCGTGCCCCGGCCGGAGGTACAGGTGGTACATGTTGGCCAGCAAAATGCGCGCGTCGATCTCCTCGAGCCAGTCGTGAGGGATGGCCTTGACGGTGCCGGCGGTGCCCACGGGCATGAAGACCGGCGTCTCCACCACCGCGTGCGGGGTGATGAGGCGTCCCCGGCGGGCGGCGGTGTGCGGATCGCGATGAGTGACGGTGAAGTGGAACGCAGGCATGATGCGGCACCCTCAAGTTCTGAAAGGGGGGATTATAAGCGAAAGCGGACCGGAGCCAACGGGTTTTTTCCATCCCGATGCAGATGAGGCGGTTCGGCACATTTGGGGTTGAGTCGGCGACGGCGGCTATGCTATAACAGTCAATGGTTTCTGATTGAAAACCAGGACAGAGGGAATTATGAGCAAATCCTTGCGTCTGTTGGCCGCGCTGGCCGTGACGGGCTGCCTCCTGCTGGTGCTGGCCGGCTGCGACACGTTCCGCAATCTGCCGGGGATCCGCTCGGAGCAGAACCCGGAGTACAAAATTGCCGACTGCGAGCCCGGCATCCCGTCCAAACTCTTGCGGATCAGCGTTCTTCATCCGCCCTTGACCTTCAATCCGGTCCTGGCTCAGGACCGCGTCTCGATACTGGTCGCCCAACAATTCACCGCGGCCCTGTATCGGTACAACCCCATCGCCGACACCTTTGAGCCGGGTCTGGCCACCGGTTTTGACCGCGACAAGGACAGCAAGGTATTCACCATCCACCTGCGCCGCAACGTGTTCTTCAGCGACGGCACGCCGTTCACCGCCGACGACGTGATGACCACGCTCAACTACATCGGCAACACCGACATCAAATCACCCCTGCGCGCCTATCTTGAAGTCGCCGATCAGAAACTCCAATTCCAGAAACTCGATACCGAGAGCATCCGGTGCAGCAGCCCGGAACCGCTCTACGCCCTGGAACCCATCCTGGCCAAGATCGTCGTGCTCCCCCGTGCGCTTATCGAAGGCGCCGCCAGCCGCAATCGCATGGACCGTCTCTACGGCGTCGATACGCCGCCAACCGAGCTGGTCAGCATCGGCCCGTTCGTTTTGAAATCGTTCTCCCGCGAAGAAAAGAAACTCGTCCTCGGCCGCAATCCTTACTACTGGGTGGTGGACGCAGTGGGCCGCCCGCTGCCCTACCTGGACGAAGTGGTGCTCGATTTCACCGGCACCTCGGCCGACATCTCCGTCAAGTTCCGGACCGGCGAGTCCGACCTGATCGATTTCATCGACCCGGCGGACGCCGCCCGGCTGGAGAACGTGCGCGGGTTGCGCATTTTCGACACCGGTCCCAGCAGCGCCACCTACGTGGCCTGGATCAACCAGAACATGAAGACCGACCCGGCCAGCCGGGAGAACTACATCCCGGCATTCCGCCTCCAATGGTTTTTCGACGCGAAGTTCCGGCACGCCCTGAGCCTGCTGTTCGATCGCGAGAACATCATCGCCAATGTCTTTCAGCGGAAGGCGGTCACCACGGGCGGCCTGATCGCACCGGGTGACGGCCCGTGGTGGTCCGGCCTCCAGGCCGACTCGTTCTCGACGACGAACGCCCGCCAGTTACTGACCGAGAGCGGCTTCGTCATGAACACCAGCGTGACCCCCAACTCACTCTACGGGGCCAACAAGAGCCCGGTGCAGTTCACGATCACCGTCCTGACCGGCGACGCATTCGCCGAGCGGATCGGGATCCAGACGGAGCGGATCTGCGCCAGCCTGGGCATGAAAGCCACCATGGTGTCGCTCCCGTACGACCTGTTTTACCAGAAAATCCACTCCACGTATGATTACGACATGGCCGTTATGCTGCTCGAACAGCCCACCCATCCGTTCTTCCTGAAGGAACTGATGAGCTGGTCCAGCCCGGGCCATCTCTGGTACCCGGAACAGGGCGCGCCCGCCACGCCGCTCGAGAAGGACATGGCCGTCGCCCTGGCCACGATGTACGGCAGCCCGGACTGGGGGAAACGCTTCGAGGCCGCGCACCAGATCGAGCAGTACAACGCCCAGGGCCGGTACCTGATCCCCATTGCGAAACCTCACGGACTGTTCGGCGCCAAGGGCAAGGTGCAGAACCTGCGGGTCAACCACCGCTGCATGAGTCTGATGTGGAATCTGGAAGAGGTGTACGTCCAGGAGTAGGGCCCGCGTGCGGGCCTTACCCCGCAGACGGATTCGAACGACGCAAAGAGTACGATGTCTGACACTCCGCCACGGTTGTCTGAAACGACTGCCCGCCATCTTCGGGAGGGCCTGCGTGATCTGTTGCTGGCGTCGACGGTGGTGTTGTTCCTGATCATCTTCCTGGTTCAGCCGGTGCGGGTCGAGGGCACCAGCATGCAGCCCCAGCTCGATGATCAGGAACGGGTGTTTGTCAGCAAGATCACATACAGCGTGTTCGATATCCAGCGGGGCGACGTGGTGGTGTTCTATTTCCCCGGTGACCCGAAGAAATCGTTCATCAAGCGTGTGGTCGCCCTGCCGGGTGAAATGGTCCAGATCGTCGACGGGCGGGTGATGGTCAACGGCCGCATCCTGCCGGAACCGTACGTTCCGTCCACGTATTGCGACAATTCCTCGTTCGGCCCGCTGTACGTGGCCCCGGACTCATACTTCGTCCTGGGTGATCACCGGAACGTCAGCAACGACAGCCGGCACTGGGGTTGCGTACCGCGCACCTCGATTTTCGGCAAGGCCATCCTGAAATACTGGCCGCCCGACGACTTCGGGTTGATCCGCTGATGCGTCGTGGTTGTTTGAGGAGCGGTCAATCCCGAATCTTGAGGGTGGCGTTGCCCAGCCCGGGTTTCATCGACAGTTCGACGACCTGCCTGGCATCGCGATAGGCAGGATTCACGTAAGCGCCCGCGCGGCGCTCGAAGTGCTCCATCGGAATACACAGCGAATCAGGCACGTTGCCGGCTGTGAGCACGCGCACGCCGAAGTCGGCGGGCAACTCTATGTCCAGATTGCCGATGCCCACGATCAGGTGCGCCTGGGTCCGACCTGGTCGGACGCCGTCAAAGCCGAGCCAGGCGCGGCCCAGCCCGCCCTTGATGTCGATGGTTTCCGGCATCAAATTGCCCAGATCCCGCAGTTCCATCTCACCCACGCCGCAGGCGATATCCATGGAGCGGCAGACTGTCTCCTGGGGCTCATCGATGGTGACTTTCAATTTGCCCACTCCGTGGGTGAGGTTCACTCGGTCGACGTTCAAGCCGGTCAGGTCCAGATGTGTCTCGCCGGCGCCGGTATCCACCATCAGTTCCAGCGGAATATCAGGGGCCAGCGACAGGATGGAGTGAACCGTGTCGTCAGACGGCATCTTGCCCTGGAGTGTGAACACCAGACTGGCGGTGTCGCCGGAAGTGAAATCCACGCGTCGGCTCATGTTGGCAGCGTCCCAGCGCAGATCCAGGTTGTAGAGCAGGCCCGGATCGCTCCGGTCCAGCGTCAAGCGGCCGCCGGACACCCGGGCATCCAGGCGGAGCCGGTTCTCCGCACCTCGGTCTTGGCGGAAGCTCTCCTGTCGGATCACCGGGCGGTCGGCTTGCGGCCGTCCGCAGCCGATGGTCAGCAGACCGGTGGCCCACAGCAGCGTGATTGCCAGGACGCGGAGCCAGTGCGGATTCATTCGGATTTCTCAACCTCCTCGCTCGGCTTCAGCCGAATATCGCCGTAGGCGGCCTTGCACTGGACGTCGGCCTGTTCCGGTGCGCCGGAAAAATTCTTCCAGACCAGCGTGCGGTCGCCGATGGAGGGCGCGACCACAGGTGAGCCGAAACGGGAGTCGATTTTCCCGTTGTCGGCCGACAGAAAAAGCCGGTGCGATTCCGGGAACGCCGACAGGATGAGGAGAATATCCCCCCGTTCCGTGATCGCCCGGACACGGGCTTTCCCCGCGGGAGGCAGCGAGCGCAGGATGATGGTGGCGTTTTTATTCGAGCATTCGATGTCGGTCTCGGCGCCGGAGATGGAGACGTCCTTGAGCGTGTTGCTGATCGTGAGCTTGCCGGCGATCCGTTCGATTCGGCAGCGGGTTTTCTCCAAATTCAGGATCGCGGGACCGGCCGCGTCCTTGATCGTCACGGCTCCCGATGCGGCTGTGCCCGCAATGGCGCCTCCGACCTCGCTGGCTGTCAGTTTGCAGGCGCGCAATTTGAAATCGATGCCGCCCTTGATATCGGCGAGCTCGATTTCATCATCGCTGTTCTCCAGTTTCACGTTGCCGGTGACCGCCGTCAAGGTAAGGGTGGCGTTCTTGCCGGCAAGTTGAAAATCGCCGTTCAGCCGCTCGCCGGTGACCGTCACGTATCGGACCGTCAGCGCCGCCTTCCCTGTGATATCCGCCAGCTCGATCTCGCCGTTCTTGTCGTCGAGGGTCAGCGGCCCGTTCAGGTTGAAGACGCAGATATCCGTGTCCAACCCGCGGATCTCCGTCTCGCCCTCCGAATCCTCGACTGTGATCTTGTCATACCGGTTGGAGAGGCGCAGCGCACCGCGATGCCGGCGCACCTGGATCGAGCCGTTCCGCGTGGTCAGACTTGCGGGATTGCGCAAGCCGGTGGCGGTGATATCGCCGAAGCTGTTTTCGAACTCGAGCGGAACGTCCGGCGGCACAGCCAGCCGGATGCGAACCTCGACGGAGGCCGAATCGGCGTCCGGTGTCTGCAGCGACAGGCGCAGCCGCCCGGTTTCGCGCTCGCTCTTGATCCGGACGGCCTGGGCCGCTTCGGTCGCGGCCGCATCGGTGTCGGCGTACACTTTGGTGTCCAGGCGGACCTGGATGCGGTCGTCCTCGGCGGGGACCAATTCCAGGTCGCCGTTGGTATGGATCAACGAGATGGCCGTCGCCCCCTCGAGCGCGAGGGATTCCTCGGCCGTTTTCTGCACGCTTCGATGGAGCAGATCTTTGAGCCGGTATTCTCTGCCTTCGATCAGCAGGGGCGGCAGCCGGTTCAGGTCGAATTTCGCGACCTGCCCGGCGATCAGACCGGCCAACAGGACGAAGATCATGAAGACGATCTCGCCGCCGGTCAGTCGGCCGGTTCGGCCGGGGAAGAAAATGTCCACGAGCTTGCCGGCACCCACAAGGATCAGGAACACCGGCCACCAGGTGCCGAGCCAGGCGAAGAAATTGGGGACGTACCCGAGGGTCCAGATGAGCAGAAACACGCCGCAGCCGATCCAGATGAGGGGCGAGGAGAATGACGGCGCTTTCTCATCAGGTGCGTCGGGCCGATAACGGAAATAGACAACCGCTTTGTTGATGCCCACCCAGATGAACACCAGCGGACTGTACCGCCAGATCACCGACCAGATGGATGCATGGCCGACGATGTTCTCATAGATGAAACAGGCTCCGAGCAGAATCAGGAAGACGCCGATCTGGATCGAGCGCGACACGGCGCGGCTCATGATTGTTTCCCCTCCGTGGAGGCGGGCGGTTCGACCGGGGCGCGCGGAGCGGCTGCCGGCGCCGCCGCGGGGGCCGGCCCGGACTTTAGTTTTTCAATCCCCTTCCAGACCATATAGGCGCCGACGCCGATGAGCAGCAGCGGCCACAGCCGGTGGAGCCAATCGAAGTCAAACAGCTCGAAGTTCCTGAGGAGGAACAGCAGGCCCAACACCACCAGACCGACGCCGTAAAAGAGCTTGGTGCGCGGAGTGAGCATCAGGTCCGGCGTGCTGCCGTCCAGCAGGCCCGCTTTCATCCTGGAGGCCACCCGGTAGGCGTCGATGATCGTGTACACGTAAAACAGGATGCTCCCGAGCGCCCCCAGGGGGCCGAGATCGGCCGCGTCGAACAGCAGGATCAGCAGCGCCATGCCCAGAAACTGGGACAGCGCCCGGAGGTAGGTGCCGTTGTAGATCGCTCCGAGAAATGGGATCAGGGCCAGCCAGGCCGATGCCACCGGATTGATGGAACGATACTCCGGTGTCAGCGACCGCTTGTAGATTTGGACAGCCTGACTCAGGCAGTCGGGGCATAGGGGCCCGCCCTCCGTTGCGTGCTGGCAGGTCGGGCACAGCGTGCGCTGGCAAATTGCGCAGGCAGCGGTGGCGGCCTGGTCCGGATGGTAATGACAATTCATGGCCGATCTCCTCTAAGCGGTGGCGTCGAAGTCGTGAACCGCTTGCATGGATTGATTGATATTCTTCTGGCTGTCGGGGGCCGGTTTCTTTTTTTCTTCCTTGCCTTTGAAGGCATCCTTCACCTGCTGCCAGCTGGTCTGGAAGAAGTCCGCCGTCTTGTCGTAGTAATTGCCGGCGGTTTGCCAGGCATCCTGGACGCCGGAATAAAACTGCATCATGCTGCTCAGAAGCCGATTGCCGGTGTAGTCGACGACGGTGACCAGGTTGGCAGGTTGGCTGGCGCCGGCGGCGGCGTCGGGCGGGCGGAAGAACATGTTGTACGACAAGGCCGCCGCGAACAGGATGAGAACCGACGCGGCCAGGAGTTGGGGCGCCAGTTCGCGCTCAAACCGGACGAAGCCGAGCAGCCGTCGCCCGAGGCCGGCACGACCGCCGGATGTGGCGGCCAAGATCCGCTCGGCCAGCCCCGGTGGCGGCTCCACCTCTTCCAGTTGGTGCAGGCGGGAAAGGCTGTCGTTGACGCTGTCCAGGAGCATGGCGCAGAGGGGGCACTGGACGCGATGCAGCTCGAATCCGGCCAGCGTGTCGCCTTGCAGCGTGCCGTCCAGGAACTCGCTGACGTGATTTTCAAATTCGTTGCAGTTCATCGAACTACCTCTCCAACAGGGGTTCCTGTTGCCCGGACAGGAGCCTGATCTTCTTCATGTTCATGATGCGGGCCAGCTCGATCCGGCCCCGATTGATGCGGGACTTGACGGTTCCGAGGGGGATCCGGAACTGGTCGGCGATTTCCTCATAGCTCAATCCTTCGATCTCCCGGAGGAGCAGCGCGGCGCGCAGGTCGGGCGAGAGCGTCCGCAGGCAGTCGTGGACGAATTCGATCCGCTCTTTTTGCTCCAACTGCCTGGCCGGATCTGAAGCGCCGCCGGTGGGGAAATCCAGCTTCTCCAGCTCGTCGGTCCCACCCACGCGAATCCAGCCCTTCTTTTCCTTCCTCAGGTTGTCGATCAGGTGGTTGCGCGCCATGACCATCATCCAGTTCTTGAATTCACCCCGCTGTTTCTGAAAGGAGTCCAGCGACCGGTAGATCTTCATGAAAATCTCCTGGGTCATGTCCTCGGCTCGATCGAACCGGGTCGTGAAGCGGTACGCGATGTTGTAGATGAGCTTCTGGTGACGGTAGACAAGCTGTGCCCACGCATCGTGATCTCCTTGAAGGCAGCACTCGACTAAGACCTGATCCGATTGCGGTTCCAACCGGTGCTCCTTTCATGACTCCCGCTTACAAGAACGTAGGCGGGCGCCAAAAAGTTCCACTCTTGAATAGAGATTAATAATTCAATCTGAGAATCTATTGTAACCGACCACAGGGCGGCCACAAACAAAAAAGCCTTCCGTTGCCGGAAGGCTTGAAAGATGGTGCCGAAGGCGGGACTTGAACCCGCACGCCCCGTAGAGCGCCACCCCCTCAAGATGGTGTGTCTGCCAGTTCCACCACTTCGGCATCCTCAAAGATCTTTACCGGCCTGGGGCCGGAGGCGGTCAGTTTGAGAGTCGCTACTTCTTGGTCGGCTGGGATTCGGTCGCCTGTTTGTGCTTGGCCTCCTGCTCCTTGAGCAGCGCCTCGAGCTCGGCCTTGGACAGCGACTTGACCTTGAAGCCCTGGCCGGACTCGCCGCCTTGGACCGTGGCTTCAAGCGGGGTGTCGCCCGACTGGCTCGCGGCAGCCGCTGGCGCCGGGGCAGTGGGCGCAGGCTTGGCCGGGGCGGGCTTGGCTGGTGCGCTGGTGGCGGGCTTGCCCTTCTCCGGCGATTTGCGGTCCATGATCGAGGAACCGCCGCTGGCCGAACTCATCATGAATGACAGCGCCAGCGAACTGACCATGAAGACGATCGCCGCGCCGGTGGTGACCTTGCTCAATAGCGTGGCCGTGCCCCGCGGACCGAAGGCGGTCTGGGAGCCCATCATCCCGAACGCGCCGGCCAGGTCGGCGCTCTTGCCGGATTGCAGCAAGATGACCAGAATCAGGATGAAACAGCAAATCAGGTGAATCACCAAAATCAAATTGACCATCAATATCCCGCCTTCGTCAAAATTTCACGATCCGTACAAAATCGTCTGCCTTGAGGCTGGCGCCCCCGACGAGGGCGCCGTCGATGTCGGATTCGGCCATCAGGGCGCTGATGTTGTCCGGTTTGACGCTCCCGCCATATAGCAGGCGCAAACTGCCAGCCGCCTGCGGATCATACAGTTCAGTGAGAACGGAACGTATGAACGCGTGCATGGACTGGGCTTGCGCCGGGGTAGCCGTGCGGCCGGTCCCGATCGCCCAGACCGGCTCGTAGGCGAGGATCATACGGAAAACTTCCCCGGGTGTCAAGTCCTTTAAGGCCGTCCGGAGCTGGGCGCTGACCACCGGTTCGGCTTCGCCGCGTTCGCGCTGATCGAGGGTTTCGCCGACGCACAGAATGGGCGTCATCCCCTTACGCAGTGCGGTGGCGACCTTGCGGCCGATCAGGTCGTCGGTTTCCTGCAGGATGTGGCGCCGCTCGGAGTGTCCGATGATCACGTGGGTGCACCCGGCGCTCAGGAGCATAATCGGCGAGATTTCGCCGGTGAACGCTCCGGAATCGGCCGGGTAGAGGTTCTGGGCGCCCAGCAGGATCCGGCTGCCTTCCAGCGCCCGCCGGACGTCCGACAGCGCGGTGAACGGCGGCGCCACCAGGACGTCCCGGTCCGCCAGCTGGCCCACCGCGGCCGCCAGCTCCCCGGCCAGTTTGACCGCTTCCGGGTTGGTGAGATTCATTTTCCAGTTGCCGGCCAGCATCGGTTTGCGCGCCATAGCGATTCTCTCCTTTGGGCGACTGGGCTGCGCGACCGCGGGTCGGCCAGATCCGGCCCGCGTCGGATGATCAGCGGTCACTGAGCGCGGTGACGCCGGGCAGCGCGAGGCCGCCCAAAAATTCCAACGAGGCGCCGCCGCCGGTGGAGATGTGCGTGATCGCGTCGGCGACGCCGGCCTGCTGGACGGCGGACACCGAATCGCCACCGCCGATGATGCTGCAGGCCGACGACGCGGCGACCGCCTTGGCGATGGATTGCGTCCCGTTGGCGAATGGACGGATCTCGAACACGCCCATGGGCCCGTTCCAGAGCATCGTTCGGGCTTGCTGGATCTTCCGGGCATACGCCATGTAGGTCATGGGTCCGATGTCGACACCCATCCAGCCGTCGGGGATCGGGTCGCCGGGGTCCGTCGTGTTCACCCGGGCGTCTTCGGCGATCCGGTCGGCAATCACGTGATCCACGGGCAGGAGGAACTCCAAGCCCCGCTCCGCCGCCTGGAGCAGGAGACGGGCGGCCAGCTCAATCTTGTCCGGCTCGACGAGGGACTGGCCCACCGACTCGCCGCGGGCCTTGAGGAATGTGTAGGCCATGGCGCCGCCGATCAGGAGCGCGTCCACCTTGCCCATCAGGTTGGTGATCACCTCGATCTTGTCCGAGACCTTGGCGCCGCCGAGGATGGCCACAAACGGCCGTTCCGGCTCACTCAGCGCTTTGCCCAGGTAATACAATTCCCGCTCCATCAGCAGGCCGGCCGCCCGTTCCTTGAAGAACCGGGTCATGCCCTCCGTGGAGGCATGCGCGCGGTGGGCCGTGCCGAACGCGTCGTTGACGTATACGTCCGCCAGGCCGGCCAGTTGTTCGGCGAAGCCGGGGTTGTTCTGCTCCTCCTCCTTGTGGAAGCGGAGGTTTTCCAGCAGCAGCACATCGCCGGGCTGCAGGGCCTGGACGGCCGAGCGGGCCGGTTCGCCCACGCAGTCCGTTGCGAAGCCGACCTTGCGCCCGAGGAGGCCGGCCAACTCGGCGGCGACGGGCTCCAGACTGAACTCGGGGCTCGGCCCGCCCTTGGGCCGACCCAGGTGGGAGGCAAGGATGACCGCAGCACCACCGTCGAGCAGGTGACGGATGGTGGGGAGGGCGGCGGTGATCCGGGTCTTGTCCTTGATCTTGCCGTCCTTGATGGGGACATTGAAATCCACCCGGACGAATACGCGACGGCCCCTGACGTCGATGTCCTTCACCGAGAGCTTGTTCATGTGTCCTCCGAAAAGAACGGCCCGGGACAAGAGCCCGGGCCTGATGCGTTGCGGCGGTGAGCCTATTTCAGCACGAACTTGATCAGATCGGCGACCCGGCAGGAGTAGCCCCACTCGTTGTCGTACCAGGCCAGCACCTTGACCATGTTGCCCATGACGGCGGTGTAGTTGGCGTCGAACATGGAGCTGTGGGTGTTGCCGATGAAGTCGGACGACACCAGCGGTTCGGTGACATACTCCAGGTAACCGTGGAGCGGGCCTTCGGCAGCCGCTTTCATGACCGCGTTGACCTCCTCCTTGGTGGGCACTTTCTCCACCGTCCCGACGAAGTCCACGACGGACACATTCGGGGTGGGGACGCGCAGCGAGATGCCGTCGAATTTGCCCTTCAGATCCGGGATCACCAGACCGATGGCCTTGGCTGCGCCGGTGGTAGTGGGGATGATGTTGAGCGCGGCGGCGCGGGCGCGGCGGAGATCCTTGTGGGGCAGATCCAGCACGCGCTGATCATTCGTGTACGAGTGGATCGTAGTCATCAACCCGTGCACCAGCTTGAAATTGTCATGGAGCACCTTCGCCACCGGGGCCAGGCAGTTGGTGGTGCAGGAGGCGTTCGAGACGATGTGATGCTTGGTCTTGTCGTAGGCGGCGTCGTTGACACCGAGCACGACGGTGAGGTCCGGATCGGTGGCCGGCGCCGAGATGATCACCTTCTTGACCGTGTCGCGCAGGTGCTTGGCGGCGTCGGGCCGCTTGGTGAACAGGCCAGTGGACTCCACCACGACGTCGACTCCCTGATCCGCCCACGGGATGGCCGCGGGATCCTTGACGGCATACGCCTTGACGGTTTTGCCGTTGACAACGATGCCGTCGGCGGCGACGGAAACAGCGGCGGGGAATGTGCGCATCACCGAATCGTACTTGAGCAGGTGAGCCAGTGTCACCGCGTCCGTCACGTCGTTGATGGCCACGATCTCGATCGCCGGATCCTGGCTGACGATCCGGAAGAGCTGTCGCCCGATCCGACCGAAACCGTTGATCCCCACTTTGATAGCCATGGCAACCTCCTTGAAATTTGTCAGAAAGTCTTGGGGAGTGATGAAAATTGTCTGACATCCGGACAATACAACACTGGTGTCATTATTTCAAGCGGATTTACCTGCCAGCCGGGCGCGCGGGCACTCATCGGACAGGCCGCTTGGCGCGGGCAGGCGGAGTCGAAAAAATCCGGTTTCGCGTTGCGGCAATCTAATGCATCGGCTAGAATGACCGGACGGTCTGCACCGGACGGTTGATCTTGGAGCAAGGAGCGCAGTGATGGAGTTGAAAGAACGAGTGGATGCAGCGTTGCAGAAGACGCGCGCGTTTTTACAGGCCGACGGCGGCGACGTGGAGCTGGTGGACGTCCTGCCCGACGGTGTCGTCCAGGTGCGACTCAAGGGCGCCTGCGGCGGCTGCCCCATGGCCACACTAACCCTCAAGCGCGGCATCGAACGGATCCTCAAAGAGGAAGTTCCCGAAGTCAAGTCCGTGGAATCGGTCTAACGGCCGTCCTCCAGCTTGGGCAGAATCTCCGCCAGCGCCCGGTCGAAATCGGTGCCCGGACGGTCCGGAGCGTGGCTGTCGGATGCGAAGACCAGGTTCAAGCCCATCCGAATCGCCTCGGACAGGGTGCCCGGCGCCGGGTACAGCTGTCCCGTGTAGACGTAGCCCGCCGTATTGATCTCCAGCGCCGCCCCTGCCTGTCGCATGGCGGCCAACACCCGCCGGATAGCCGCGCGGACCGCCGGCTCGTCCGACACGTCCGGCAGGTTGCGGCGGGGCACGTCCAGGTGGCAGATCATGAAGGGGCGGAATACCGGGATGTGGCGCGCCAGTACGTCGTAGTACTCCAGCGCCAGGGCCACGGGGTCCCGCGCCTGCAGCAGCCGAAGGTTGGGGTCCTTGGCCGAGCTGATGTTCAGATGGATGTTCGCCGTTTCGTCCCAGACAAAATGGTAGGACAGGGCGACGCGGTCCCAAGGATGTCGCTCCGCCACCTCCGTCAGCTCCCGAACCGCCGCCGGGTTCACGCCCAACTCGATGCCTGCCGAGACCACGATCTGCCGGGCGTACTGTCGCTTGAGCATGATTGCCTCGTTCCAGTAGACATCCACCTCGACGTCGTCCAGCCAGGTCCGGCGGCTGTACTGAATCCCGCGCTCCACATGTTCCAGAAAACCGATCTCCTCGAGGCCCCGGTCGATGGCCGAGCGGACATAATCCTCCATTTCACCGACGGCGTGACGGCAATACTTCGTGTGACAGTGCAGATCGCGGCGCGCGCGGCGGCGCAGTTCATCCGGGGTAAGTGGGGTGTGGCGGATCATGGTGCTCCTACAGTTCGAAAAATCGACGCGCCGGTTCGCGCCGGAGGAACAAGCGGGCTTCCTCCTGGCCCTGATCGAACGTCCGCATGGTTGCCGCCGGGTCCCGGGTGACCGTCGAGTTGCGGATCCGGCGAGCCGGGTGTGCCACCAGCAGCCTCCCGGCCGCGGCCTCGCGGCGGACCCACTCGGAATCGTTCCACGCCTCGAGCCGCAACGCCGTTTTCCACATGATGCCCTCCGGATTGTTCGCAACCACCAGCGTGCGATTCGTCCGGACCAGTCGGTCCAGAGCGTCACCGCCGGGATGCTGGGCGAACGCCAGCGGCGTCTTGAAGGTGATGCCGCCGTCGATGAGCCGGGCTCCGTCGAGAGAGACGGGCTGGCCCATAACGAGAGGCAGCAGGCAGGAAGCCATCAGCGCCTCCCGCACGTTGACCGGGGTGAGCCGTCGCAGCCAGGGGCAGCCGGCGGCGGCAGCCGTCAGCTCCGGGTCCTCCGGCCACCGGCCGTACACCACGGGTTCGAAGCGGAGTCCGCACGGCCGGTATTTGTGCCGCCACTCCCGTGTGGCCATCATCAGGAACATGCGGATGAGGTCGCCCCGACGCGGGGCGGTTTCCGGCACCACCCGCGAGGTCACGATAAACAGGCGGCGGGGATTGCGGGGATCGAACAACGCGGCTTCAGTCGGCGGATCCAGGGTGAACGCGATGGACTGCTTCACGCTGCGGCGGAACGAGAACAGACCGAAGAACCCTCGTTCATCCGGGCCGATCGGGACGTCCACCGGGATTGAGTCCGACCAGTTGGACCAGCTTCGGTACAGGACCTCCGGGTCGCCGGTGGCCAGGTCCATCGACGTGAACGCCCCGATGGAACTCCCCGTCAGCACTGTCGGGCTGATGCCGGTCTCACCGAGATCCTTGGCCAGCCGGTAGCCGAAACCGCCCGACCAGGCGCCGCGGCCGGAGCCGCCGGTGTCGAAGATCCAGCGATAGCTGAGCGCGCCCGCCGATGCCATGGCCGGCCGATCAGCGGGAGTCGGACGCGGGCGCAGTCGTCCGGCGGGAAGCCAGCCGGAGTTCCACCGGCACCGCCAGATGCCAGTTGTGGTCGCACTCCGGAGCCAGACGGCCTTTCCGGCGGATGTGCTGGATGATCAGCGTCCGAATGTCGGTGGAGTCGAACGCGATTCGGCGTCCCCGCCGGAACATGTCGTAGTGTCCGCCACCCACCGCCTGGTAGTTGGACACCGCCACCGTGAACTCGGCGGCGGGATCGATTGGCCGGTTCTGGTAATACAGATAGCGCAGCCGCTCGCCCGCCGGCCGGGTGGGGTCGATGGCGTAGTCAGCGCCGGACAGGGTGTCGAAGTTGTATATCCGGAAATTGGGCGCCTGTCCCAACCGCAGGAGCTGCTGGCCGGGATCCCATTCCGCCTGGTCGTACACACCGGCGGCGTGCTCCAGGGCGGCGGCGACGTCCTTGCCCGACAGGCCGAGGGTGACCGTGGTGTTTTCGTACACGTAAAGGGCGTAAATGTCCCGGACCTTGATGTCGCCCCGCCGGATCGTCAGCGGACGGCCCGGCAGATAGGCGGCCATGCTCATCTGGGCGCCCGTGTGCACGCGCATCACCGTGTGGACCAGGTCCAGCAGCGGATTGTCGCGGACGTAGACGCCCTCGGCCGAGAGATCGTCCTCGGCGGTGCCGATGGTTTCGTCCAGCCAGCGCAGCGTGGCCGCGTGAGCCGGCTCCACCAGCGCGGCCACCGCGGGGTCTTCCGGGCCCTTCATGGGCACGTTCCGTCCGGTCTTTTCGGCCAGCGTCCACCGCTTGCCCTGTTTGCGGAACACCAGGTCGATGTGTACGAGATGCTCCGCCCAGCGGTGGCCCTGGGCCGTGAGCACGCCGTTGACCAGGCGCGGCGGGATGTTCTCATGAGCGTGGCCGGTGAGCAGGACGTCGACACCGGGCACCTGCTGCAGGATGGCCCAGGCGGCGTTCTCGTATCCGGAGCCGTTCGGCTGCCCGGTTTCCAGGTCGGCCTCGTAGCCCTCGTGGGTGTTCACGATGATCGCGTCCACACGTTCCTGGTCACGGAGGATTTTCACCCACCGGACGGCTTCCTGGAGCGTCTCGCGGAACTCGAGCCCCTCATAGTTGGCCGGCGTTTCCCAGTTGGGGATGTTGCGGGTGGTCAGGCCCAGCACGCCGATGCGCACGGGGCCGTACTGGCGGACGATGTACGGCTCGAAGAACGGCTGGTCCGGACGGTCGGTCCGGTAGGTGTTTGCCGACAGGAAGGGGAAGCGGGCCTCACGGCGACAGCGCTGCAGCACGTCCAGACCGAAATTGAACTCATGGTTGCCCACCGTCATGGCGTCGTAGTTCATCGCGTTCATCGCCTGGATGACGGGATTGGGTTCGTCCGACTTCACCTCCGCGTAGTAGTACGCCAGGGGACTGCCCTGGATGGAGTCGCCGTTGTCGATGAGCAAAAGGTGAGGGTTGTCCTGACGGGCCGCGCGAACGTGGGCAGCGACCCGCACAAGACCGAGGTCCGCCGGAGCCCCGCGGTAATAATCCCACGCGGCCAGTCGGCCGTGAATGTCCGTCGTCTGGATGACGGTGACCCGGACCTGGTCCGCGGGCTTCTTGACGGCGGCGCCGGGGGGCGCCGGTGCCGCCACGGCGAGCAGCAGGATCAGGCTAATGATCGGCAGCGTTTTGATCATGTGTGTGCACCTCGTCAGGATGGAGCGCCTGGTAGACTTTGGCCGCGGTCCGGCCGCCCAGCGCCGCGGCCAGATCCGCCTCGCTGGCGGCCGAGACGCGCCGCCAGGATCCGAACTGTTTCAGCAGCGTTTGCTTGCGGCGGGGACCCACGCCGGGAATGTCGTCGAGAGGCGAGGCGAACAAAGCCCCGGCGCGGCGGCGACGGTGGTAGGTTACGGCGAAGCGGTGCGCCTCGTCGCGAACCTGCTGGAGGAGTTTGAGGGCCGGCGAGGTCCGGGGGAGCCGGATCGGCTCCTTCCGGCCCGGCAGGTAGACCTCTTCGCGCTGTTTGGCCAGCCCCGCCACCGGCACCCGGATAGCCGGATCCAGCGCGGCCAGGCCGTCCAGGGCGGCGGCGACCTGGCCCTCGCCGCCGTCCACCAGGATCAGGCCGGGCAGCTCCCGGTGCTCGTCCAGCAATCGCCGGAAACGCCGGTAAACAACTTCCCGCATGGCGGCCAGATCGTCCGGCCGGCCGCCGGCTGTGCGGATTCGGAAACGGCGGTACTGCGCGGGCACCATCTGCCCCTCGACCATGGCCACCATCACGCCCACCGACTCGCGGCCCTGGGTGGTGGACATGTCGAAGCCTTCAATCCGCCCCGGCGGTTCCGGCAGATCGAGGGCAGCCTGGAGGAGGCGAAGGCTGTCCGGCTGTTGGTCCACGGCCGGGAAGCGGAGGAAGAAGGCGTGGCGCGCGTTGAGCTCCGCGAGCTCAAGCAGGCGCAGCCACCGTCCGCGCCGCGGATGGGCGATCACCACCCGCCGACCGCGTCGCTCCGCGAGCCACTGGGTGAGCAGGTCCGGTTCCGCCACCGCGGTGGGCACGAACACCCGGGGCGGGATTCGTAGCTCTCGGTAGTAGAACTGGCGGAGGAATTCGGCATAAAACTCGTCCCCGTTCCAGTGCGGCAGATCCTCCCAGAAGTACTGCCGCCGGTCCACCACCTTGGTGCCGCGCATGTGGAACACCTGCACCGAGAGCCGGCCGTCCCGGTAGTAGCCGCCGAATACGTCCGCATCGTCATTGATGCCGAGCACGGACTGCTGTTCGTCGGCGAGCGCCTGGACTGCCTGGATCCGGTCCCGCAGCCGCGCGGCATCCTCGAACCTCAGTTCGGCGGCCGCCTGGTTCATGTCGGCTTCGAGGCGCCGCCGCAGATCGCGGTCGCGGCCTTCCAGGAACAGAATCGCCGCGTCCACCGCCGCCCAGTACTGCTCGCGGCTGCACAGGGCGGTCACGCACGGGCCCAGGCATCGCGCGATGTGGTAGTCCAGGCAGCAGGGCCGGGTCGCGGACCCGTCGATCTCCTTGCGGCAGTGGCGGATGCCGAACGTGCGCCGGACCGTGTCGATGAGCAGCCGCGCCCGGGAGGCGGGGATGTAGGGGCCGAAATAGCGCGAGCCGTCACGGATCGGCCGGCGGGTCAGGCTGATCTGGGGGAAGGGGGCCTTGAGCGTGATCCGGATGAAGGGGAACGACTTGTCGTCTTTCAGGTAAAAATTGTAGCGGGGCTGGTGCTCGTGCACCAGGTTGCTCTCGAGGATGAACGCTTCGTATTCGCTGCCGGTGACGATGTACTCGACATCGCGGAGTTCCGCCACCAGCCGGGCGGTCTTGGGATCGCGGTCACGGGCTTCCTGGAAGTACGACCGCACCCGGTGCCGGAGGTCGCGGGCCTTGCCGATGTAGATGACCGCACCCCGGGCGTCCCGGTACAGGTAGACGCCCGGTGCGTTGGGCAGGGTAGCCAGCTTCTGGTTGAGGGCGGCGCGCCATTCCATGAAACACGTTCTCCGCCCGTTTAGATTACCGGTAACGGGCGGAATTTTCAAATCAAACGCCGATCACCTGGCGGAAGCGCTCCAGGCGCGCCTGAATGTCGGGGAAGGTCAACTCGCGGAGCCGGTCGACCGAGAACGCCTCGATGTCGAACGAAGCCATCACCGAGCCGTACAGCACCGCGGTCCGGATCGCGGCCATGTCATTCCGGTCCGCGCTGGCCAGGTAGCCCATGAATCCGCCCGCGAAGCAATCGCCGGCGCCGGTGGGGTCCATCACCGCCTCCATCGGATAAGCCGGGGCCACGAACAGCTCCCCGGCGTGACTCACCAGGCTGCCATACTCACCGCGCTTCACCACGATGGTCCGCGGACCGAGGGCGGCGATCCGCCGGACCGCCGTAACCAGATGATATTCGCCGGTGAGCATGCGCGCCTCACCTTCATTGAGCAGCAGGATGTGTACCCGGGACAGGACACGGGCCAGCGCATCGGGTTTGTTCTGGATCCAGTAGTTCATCGAGTCCAGAGCGACCAGGGGATCTCCCTCCATCTGGTCGAGGACGTGGTGCTGCAGGTCTGGATCGATGTTGCCGAGAAACAGGTGCCGGACTCGCCGATGGTCCGGATGGACCTCGGGCTTGAACTCGGCGAAGACGTTCAGCTCGGTGGCCAGCGTGTGCGCCTCGTTCAGGTCGCGGTTGTATTCGCCCGCCCAGAAGAACGACTTGCCGCGGCGGCGCTGGATCTGGCGGATATCGATCCCGTGGTCCAGGAAGATCCGCAGATGCTCGTCGGTGAAATCCTCGCCGATCACCGCGACGACGGCGACGTCGGTAAAAAAGCTGGCCACCAGACTGAAGTAGGTGGCGGAGCCCCCCACCACCCGCTCCGCCCGGCCGAAGGGAGTCGTGATACTGTCGAACGCTACGGATCCGATGGCGAGCAGGGACATGGGGGTCCTCCGATGAGACTTCCGGGTTTGCGGCGAGGGTGACGGACGACGGTGCCGGCGGTCACTCCGACTTGGATTTTTCCGGCAGGTAGTGGCCGATGATCAGGGCCAGCTTCTCCCGGGTGGATTGCGGGATGCTGTCGGGCTGCGTGATCAGCGCGTCTTTGAGCGCGTGGTGGCAGGTGCAGTCGCGGTCTTCGGGCAGCAGCTTCACCGTCTCTTTCAGGATCCGCTGGGCGTTCTCGTTGTTCCGGCTCAGGTTCTCGATGATCATGTCCACCGTAACCGGCGCTTCGGACTGATGCCAGCAGTCGTAATCGGTGACCAGGGCGACGGTCGCGTAGCAGATCTCCGCCTCGCGGAACAACTTGGCCTCCGTGGCGTTGGTCATGCCGATGATGTCGAGCCCCCAGCTGCGGTAGAGCTGGCTCTCGGCCCGGGTGGAAAATGCGGGTCCTTCCATGCAGAGGTAGGTCCCCCGGACCTTCACCGCGATCTCGGCATTCTGCGCGCCCTGGGCGAGGCTGTTGACCAGGTGGCGGCACAGGGGGTCGCCGAACGCGATGTGTCCGACGACGCCGTCGCCGAAAAATGTGGCGGCGCGCCGGAAGGTGCGGTCGATGAACTGGTCGGGCAGGATGATGTCCAGCGGCTGGTGTTCCTCTTTCAGCGAGCCGACCGCCGAGATGGAGATCACCTGGCGCACGCCCAGTTTCTTGAAGCCGAACACGTTGGCCCGGTAGTTGATCTCGGAGGGCAGAAACCGGTGGCCGCGGCCGTGGCGCGGGAGGAACGCCACCCGCCGCTTGGCCAGCGTGCCGACGATGAAATTGTCGCTGGGGGGGCCGAACGGCGTCTCGACTTTGATCTCCTCCACGTCGGAGAGATCCTTCATTTTGTACAAGCCGCTGCCGCCGATGATGCCGATGGTGATGGGAAGCATGCCGTGTCTCCTGCTTGGACGGGGTTCAGCGGGGGAGGGGGGCCTGGCTGAGTTCCAGGAGGATACCGGAGGTAGCCGCCGGGTGGACGAAGGCGATCCGCTTGCCGCCGGCGCCGACGACCGGGGTTTCATTGATCAGCCGGGCTCCGCGGGCCTTGAGTTCCGCCAGGACGCGGTCAATATCCTCCACGCCGATCGCGATGTGATGGATGCCCTGCCCCTTCTTCTCCAGGAACTTGGCGATGGGTGATTCGGGC
>JAAYUB010000112.1 GCA_012517875.1 Acidobacteriota bacterium
AGCGGTCGAATTCGACGATGGCGTTGAGGATCTCCTCCTTCGTGGGGAGATTGCGCGTCTTTTCCAGAAACTGGGTCTCGATGAGCTGCTGGATGCCCGGCTCGCGGTGCCGGCGGAAGAAGGTCAGGTAGACGATGATGATGAACAGCGCGCAGACGACGATGCCGATGACGATCAGTTCGTTCATGTGTTGCGACAGGTAGCCGGAAAACGATTGCGTCAGCCAGTAGTCCATGATCCCAGTTCTGATCGCGGCGTTGCGGTTCGGGGCTTCGTTAAAACCCAACTAATATACATGTTCCGCCGGGCGTTGTCAAAAAAAATGCTCGGCGGGAAGCGGGGCCGATTCAGTCGCCGTCGCGGTCGGCTGGGGGCGGATCCGCCCAGCGGATGATCCCGTAATCGCCCATGGTGCCGCGGCGCGCATCCGTGTCCGGCCGGGCGTCGGGGTCCGTCGCCTGGTGTCGGTCCCGATGGCGCGGCCAACAGCCGGCGTGAATCTTCTCGCCGCACGCGGGGCACAGGAGGATTCGGACGCCCGCAGGAAATTTCTCCCCGCCGCATTCGCCGCAACGGAAGCCGGCGATCCCCATCAGGCGTCCTCCCCGTCGCGGAGGGCCAGCCGGAGCGCCTCGAGCTCGCGGGCCAGTCGCCGCAGCCGGCCGTGCAAGCCGACGATGTAACCGAAGAGCAGCAGCAGAATGAAGCTGTAAGCCGCAAACAGGTAGCCGTTCATCTGTCATTCCCTCTCGAGCAGTATCCGGCGCAGGCGCTGGGTCTCCAGCCGCGCCCACTCCACCCCTAGGCGCAGCCGGAACAGCAGCGCGAACAGCAGAGTGAACGCCACGCACGAGGCGATCAGGGTGTGGACCATCTCCGGCTCCAGGTTCATCCCCTGGCTGGAGACCACCACCGGGTGCATGCTGCGCCACCAACGGATGGAGAAGAAGACGATGGGGATGTCCGCGAAGGCGACGACGGCGTAGACGGCGCTGAACTGGCGCATCCGGGGGCTCTCGGGCAGGCTGCCGCGCAGCACAAGATACACCAGGTACATGAGCCAGAGGATCAGCGAGGAGGTCAGGCGCGGATCCCACGTCCACCAGGTGTTCCAGACGGGCCGGGCCCACAGCGGCCCGGTCACCAGCACGATGGTGGTGAACAGGACACCGATCTCGGCTGCGGCCGCCGCCCAGCGATCAAAACGCAGCCGGCCGCGCCACAAATACAGGATGCTGCCCGCGAACACCACGGTGAACGCCACCATGGCCAGCCAGGCCGAGGCCACGTGGAAATAGAAGATGCGCTGCACCTCCCCCATCTCGCGCTCCCGCGGCGCATAGAGGAACACCATGTAGAGCGCCCCCACCAAAGCAGCCGCCGTCAAGGCGACCAGCGCGGAAAAGCCAGCGCGACCGCCGGCGGGGGAGGCCGTCCATCTATCGGGGTGTCGGATGTCCGTTGTCATGCTATCGGCCGGATGTCGGGATGCCGGCCCGCGCCGGCGATTCGTCAGGCGGTTTCCTCGACGACATAACGGAAGACCGCGTAACATACTACCACGAAGATCAAGTCGAAGCCGGCCAGCAGCCGCACCCAGGGGATCCAGCCGGACGCTGCCGGTGTCTGGAGCAGCAGCGCGGTGGCCTTGACGCCGGCGATGACCACCGGCACGATCACCGGGAACAGCAAAATGGGCAGCAGCACTTCGCGCAGGCGCAGGCCCATGGTCATGGCCGAGAAGAGGGTGCCCACGGCGATGAAGCCCACGTTCACCAGCAGGACCACCAGCAAAAACGGCAGGAAGCCGCCGGCGAACCGGATGTTGAAAAAGACGATGAAAACGGGCAGGATCAGCGCCTCCATGGTGGTCTGGAACGCCAGGTTGGCGAGGAATTTCCCCAGAAAGATCACGCCGCGAGGCACCGGGGTCAGCAGCAGGCCGAGCATGCACCCTTCTTCGCGCTCGGTGGCGAAGGCGTTGGCCAAGCTGAGGATTCCAGCGAACAGAAACGCCACCCACAGGATGGCCGGGGCGCTCTCGCGCGCCGCCCGGGAGCCGGGATCGAAGGCGAAGTTGAACACCACGATGACGATGAAGGCGAACAGGAGGGTCGTCAGGAAATTCTGGCGGGTGCGCAGCTCCAGGCGGAGATCTTTCCAGGCCACCCAGGCGGCGAGGCGCAGGATGTTCACGACGCCCCTCCATGCCGGCTCACGGCGTCGAGGTAGAGCGCCGCCAGACGGTCCGGCCCCGTTTCGGCCGCGGCCACCTCGGCGCGGATCCGGCCGCTGACCAGCACGAGGATCCGGTC
Organism: Acidobacteriota bacterium; assembly: GCA_012517875.1. Lineage (NCBI taxonomy): Bacteria > Pseudomonadati > Acidobacteriota > Acidobacteriota bacterium. Next base: position 2,316 of record JAAYUB010000112.1, read on the forward strand.
GCCCAGCTCGGCGGCGTGCTCCAGCTGGTGGCTGATCATCAAGATCGTCCGACCCTCCCCCTTGAGCCGGTGGAGCAGGTCCCGGAGGATCACCGCGGCGTGTTGGTCCAGGCCGGTGAAGGGCTCGTCCAGCAGCACCAGCTCCGGCTGGTGCTGCAGGGCGCGGGCAATGGCCAGCCGCTGCTTCATGCCGCGGGAATAAGTCCGGACCGGTCGGTCCGCGGCTGTCGCCAGCCCCATCCCCGCCAGGCTGGCATCCAAGGCGGCCGGATCGTCGGGCCGGTTGTAGAGCCGCGCGAAGAAGCGGAGGTTCTCCCGCCCGGTCAGTTCGGGGTAGAGAAAGAGCTGGTGGGAGATGTAGCCCAGCGCCCGTCGGAACTCGAGGTCGCGTCCGCTCACGTCCTCGCCCCGGAACCGAATCGTCCCGGAGCTGGGCCGCATGACGCGGGAAATGCAATTGAACAGGGTGGTCTTGCCGGCGCCGTTGGGCCCCACCACGGAGAGGAACGTCCCCGGGGCGACATCCAGGCTGATGCCGCGCAGCACCGGCACATCGCCGAAGTGCTTGCGCACTTCCCGCAAGGACAGGACTGGTACGCCGTCGTCGGGCATTCCGGATCGCTCGCTCGGGCTATCGGATCTCGCGCCGCCGGCTCTCCAGCTGCGCCTTGAGTTCGGCGTATGGTTCGTCCGGCAGCTTGCCGGCGCGCCGGTCGTACTCCAGGTCGGCCAGCGCCGCGTCCAGTTCCTCGCGGTCGGCCGCCGGCGGGATGTCGTCCGCAGCGGCCGTTGCCGCCGGCATCCCGCCGAGCAACGGCCACAGTACGTAGAGCACCGCGGCGATGACGATGGCCAGCACCAGCAGCGACGGGATCATGACGCCTCCTTGGTCGGCAGTTCCTGGAGCAGGGCGCGACGGGACCGCGGCAGGAGCGCCAACAGCCCGCCCAGGGTGATCACGATGCCCCCCGCCCAGATCCAGAGCACCAGCGGGTTGATGAGCACCTTGAAGTTGGCCCGGCCGGACAGGCTGAGCGGCGAGAAGATCACGTACAGGTCGCGGACCGGCGTGCAATGGATGGCCACCTCGGTCATCGGCTGCTCGAACAGCCGGTGAAAGTGCTTTTCGGGCCGGAGCGTCGCCGCGGTCCGGCCGCCCTCCCGCGCGTAAAGCTCGGCGCGGAGGATCTCCTTCTCCGGATCGGCATCCCGGTCGAAGCGCTCGTAGCGGATGGTGTACGGCCCGGCCTCAAACGACTGCCCCGGCTCCACGGTGGCGTCAAACGACTGGCTGAAGTAAGCCGAGCCTACGACGCCCATGCAGAACACCACCACGCCCAGATGGACCAGGTAGGCCCCGTAGCGGCGGGTGTTCTTCCGGAGCAGGTTCGCCAGCGCCGCGCCGAACCCCTCGCCCGTGGTCTGCCGGCGGATCCACGCCGAGCGCGCCACGTCGGTGACGATGGCCGCCGCGGCGCCCAGTCCGAGGCCGGCCAGAACCGCCGCGGAGAGGTGTCCCCGCAGCCAGACCGCCATCGCCGCGAAGCCCGCCAGGCTCACCGCCAGAAACACCAGCACGGGCTTCAGGAACGCCGCCGCCGCGGCCCGGTACCAGCCCACCACCGGGCAGACGCCCAGCAAAACGAGGCAGGCGATGGCGAACGGCATGACGGCCGCGTTGAAGAACGGCGTCTGGATGGCGATTTTCCGGCCGCCCGCCAGTTCGGACAGCGTGGGCAGGATGGTCCCCGCCAGCACCACGACCAGGAAGCCCATCAACAGCAGGTTGGTGAGCACGACCAGTCCGTCCTTGGAGCGGAAACTGTCAAGGGGCCGGTCGGGCGCCAGCAGCTGCCGGCGCCAGGCGATGACGCCGCCGGTCAGGGCCAGCATCACCGCCATGAAGATCAGGAAGTAATACCCGATGGTGGAGCGCTCGAAGGCGTGCACCGACTCGATGAAGCCGCTCCGAGTGATGAACGTGCCGAAGATGCACAGCAGGAATGTGAGCGCCACCAGGAACGCATTCCATTTTTTCAACACCCCGTGGCGTTCCTGCAGGATGGAGGTGTGCAGGAAGGCCGTCGCCGCGAGCCACGGGATGAACGAGGCGTTCTCCACCGGGTCCCAGGCCCAATAGCCGCCCCAGCCCAGCTCCACGTAGGCCCACTGCGCGCCGAGGATGATCCCAACCGTGAGGAACAGCCAGGAAAACACCGTCCAGCGGCGAATGATCTTCAGCCCGTCGGGCGGTATGGCGCCGGCAGCCAGCGCGGCCAGGACAAAGGCGAACGGCACCGTGAAGCCCACGTAGCCGACGAACAGCATCGGCGGGTGGAAGATCATGCCCACGTTCTGGAGCAGCGGGTTCAGGCCCCGCCCCTCGGCGATCGCCACGTCCAACCGCTGGAACGGGTTCGTGAACAGGAGCAGGAGCAGGTTGAAGAACAGACCCGAGGCGGCCGTGATGAGAATGAAGGGCGGGACCACCGCGGCGTGGCGCCGGCGGAATCCGGCCAGCGCCCCTGCGGCGATCAGCAACAGCAGGAGCAGCCAGAGGAGGAGTGAACCCGCCTGGCCGGCCCAGAAGGCGGTGATCCGGTAGACCAGGGGCAGCGTCGTGGAGGTGTAGCTTGCCACGTATTCCAGCCGGAAGTCGTTCCGGACCAGCGCCCAGAGGAGAAGCCCGGCGGCGCCGGTGGCCAGGGCGGCCGCGGCGTAGATGGCCCGGCAGGCGGTGTCGGTCCACGCGGGCCGGCCGGTCCGGAGCCTCACCACCGCAGCGGCGACGGCGTAGAGCAGCAGGACGAACGTGGCGACGATCAGGAAATTGCCCAGCAGCACCATAAGCTCTGCCTGTCAACGACGGATGTCAGGACTGTTCCGGCGCCTTCTCGTACTTCGAGGGGCATTTCAGCAGGATGGTGGCGGCGTCGAACTCGCGGCGTCCGGGCTTGAGGTCGCCTTCCACGACAACGGCCATCCCCTCCTTGAAATTGTCAGGGATCACCCCCTGATAGTGGACCGTCAGGGCGGGCCGGCCCACCTGATCGGCGATCTGGAAATCCATGGCCAGCTCGTCCGCAGCCCGCCGGACCGAGCCGGGCACGACGGTGCCGGTGACCCGCACGCCCCGTCCGCCGTCATGCGCCTGGCCGGCCAGCACCTCGTCCACGGTGTGGTAGTAGACGGTGGTTTCCTGCAGGCCCGAGTAGATCAGGTAACCCACCACTCCGACGAACAGCACAACGATCAGGATCAGTTTCAGCTTGGCCATCCGGCGCTCCGCGAACTAGATTGGGGACCGGGCGAGGAGCTCCCAGTCGATCCGTCCGGCCTCGAAGACGGGACCGTCGGCGCATACCCGCAGCATGGCGGCGCCGCGGTCATCGCGTACCGGAATCGTGCAGCCCAGGCACACGCCCATGCCGCAACCCATCCGATTCTCCATGGACACCCACACCGACCGGCCGGCCGAGGCACCGATGCGGTGGACGACAGCCATCATCGCATTAGGGCCGCAGCAATAGATGCGGTCCGCGGCATTCTGTTTCAGGAAGCGCTCGACGGGTTCGGTGACCAAGCCCCGTTCCCCTAGGCTGCCATCCTCGGTCACCAACCGGACGTCGGTACCCGTCTCGGTCGCCAGGAGCTCGCGCAGCGGCAGGTCGGCCGCGGTGCGCCCGCCGTAGAACAACACCAGCTGGGCTATTCCGCTAAAACGGCGCAGGCAGAAATAGAGCGGCGCGATGCCCACGCCACCGCCCACCAGGATTGTCGTCCCACCGACCGGTGGCTCCGGGAACGTACCGCCCAGCGGGCCGTGGGCGAACAGCTTGTCGCCCGGCTGCAATCCGGCCAGCAGCCGTGTGCCCCGGCCCACCTGTTTGATCAGAAAGAGGATCTCCCCGTCCGCACCGGCGCCGGGCGCGTCCAGTACGCTCAGGGGGCGGTTCAGCAACGGATCGGCGGACAAGGAGTGTCGGGGCAGGCCGAGCATGAAAATCTGCCCGGGCTCGACCGCGGCGGCAGCCTCCGGCGCAGTGATGCCAAGAAGGAAATAACCGCCGGCGAGCGTCTCGCACCGGGAGACCTGGACGTCACGCGCGCGGGCGGTGGTGGATTCTTGCATTCGCTCCATCTTGGTGGTATATCTGACACCACGATGTAAAATTCAACCGCCGATTATATCGCAATTCCGCGAGGGGCGGTAGCGGCATTCCGTTTGGCGAGGAGGCGACCATGCAAGACGATTCGGCCCAGTTCGCGAAGATCCGTTTCGAGCTGAAAGGCCGCCTGGCCCACATCACCTTGAACAATCCGCCGGACAACCTCCTGTCGCTGCAGTTGCTGGGCGAATGGAGCGAGCTGATGGAGTCGGTCGCCGGCCAGGCGGAAACGGCCGCTCTGCTTGTGTCCGCCTCGGGTCCCAACTTCATCGGCGGCCTGGACTTCTCGGAACACACCCGGGAGATGGTGTTCTCCGCTCTGGAGCGCTTCCGCAACATCTGCGAGTTCCTCCTCAACGTGGAATACCTCACCCTCGCTCTCGTCGACGGCAAGGTCCGCAACTGGGGCTGCGATCTGCTCCCCTTCTTCGACCTGGTGCTGGCGAGCTCCGCAGCCACCTTTCAGTACGACCATCTGGCCATCGGCACCTTCCCCGCGGTGGGCACGATCATGCTGGGGCAGTCGGCCGGATTCGCCGCATCGCTCCAGACCTTCCTGGAGGGTCACGAGATGACAGCCGCCCAGGCCCTCGAACTGGGGCTGGTAGCCCGGGTGCACCCGCGCGAAGAGCTCGTGGTCGATCTCAAGAAGACCCTGGCCCACCTGTCCACCATCAGCACGCCGGTAACCGGGCTGATGCTGCGCAACCTGCGCCGGGCCAAGCACGAGAACTTCCAGCGTTTCATCGACGAATCGTATACCGACTACCTGAATATCCTGACCGACCTGGAGGATTTCAGCGAAGGCGTCGCCGCCTGGATGGACCGGAGGCCGCCGGCCTGGAAAAACCGTTGAAATCTTTGTTTTACGGGTGTTTCGGGCTGTAATGGTCCTTGACATGAATTATTGGGCCGTGATACTTTTAACTATGCCGTCATCGGCCGGGCAACTTATTCTAAAAACTGGATAAACCAAATGGCACTGATTGGGAATCTCAAGGAAGTCAATCTGGTCAATCTGATTCAGTTGAACTGCCTGGAGAAGAAGACCGCCAAGTTGACCTTCAACTACCGGGGGAAAATCGGCGTGATCTACTTCGAGAACGGCGACATCCCCCACGCCCAGTTCGACAACCTGGTGGGCCCGGAGGCCGTTTACAAGGCGATCCACCTGACGGAAGGCGAATTCAAGATCGAGGACGGCATCCGCACCAACATCAAGACCAACGAGATCAAGTGGTCCGAGCTGATCCTCGAAGGCATGCGGATCTTTGATGAAAGCCAGGCCGGTCAGGACCAGGTCCACATCAAGCTGATCAAGAACCTGATGCAAATCGACGGCGTCCTTGCCGCGGTCACCCTGCTCAAGGACGGAACCCCCCTGTCCAACAGCAGCTTTGAGGAAGTGGAACTCTATGCCCAGATTTTGTCGTTTTGCGCGGCCAAGCTGCAGAACGTCGGCAAGAATTCCGGCATCAGCTACTTCGACAGCGTCACCGTCAACTTCAGCGACAAAACCCTGATGTTGGTGGACCGGGATCCCCACCTCATCGGTGTTTTTTTCAATCCGCAGGCCAACCTGAAACTGGCTGAGCCCCAGGTGATGAAGGAACTTCAAACCTATATCAACGAGCGGCAATAATGATCATTCCGAAGGGGAAGCCGGTTCATAAGGAACTCAGCTCCTATTTTGTGGACCTTGGCAAACTGCTCGAGGAACTCAAGGGCAATTCGTTTTCCGGTCTCATCGAACTGGTGGGGGTCAAGCACGAAGGCGAGATCCTGCTCGAAGGCGGCGCCGTGGCCAACGTCCGGATTCGCGGGGATGTCAACCTGCTGGGTCGCCAGCACCTGGGCGCCATCCTCCAGATCGGCCGCAAGGAAAACCTCCTCATCTCCACCTACCAGCTCCCCCCGGAAGCCGTTTTTTTCATCTCCCGCTACCTGGGCAGCGAGAAGATCCACGAAAACGTTTCCAGCGAGTTCACCGACCCCAAGAAGCTGCTGAGCCGCCTGGAAAGCGATCCCAACGACCACTTCGTGGAAGTGATTTTCCAGAAGAATATCGGCTACGGCCTCCTGTTCGTCCAGGACGGCCAGCCGGTGGACGCGCTGATTTCCCTGCTGGGCAAGGATCTGATCGCCGGTTCGACCGCGATCAAGGAGATCATCGAGGGATCCCGCGACCTGGGCGCGACGTTCAACGTCTACCGCGCCACCGAGCAGGAAGCCGAGCCCACGCCGGCGGAGGTGGAGATCACCCGGGATGAGGTCCAGGCGGTCATGGAGACGCTGCTGAACGAATTCCGGAAGGATTTTCCGGCCGACAACAAGCGCGGACTCGATTTCAACCATCTCTTCCGGGAGTCCTGCCTGGAGCTGGCGGACAAGTTTCCCTTTCTGGATCCGTTCGCGGCGGAGTACACGTTCCAGGACAGCCGGCTGGAGCTGCGCGCGGAGGAAAAGCCCAGGGTGATCGCGGAAGCCACGTTCCGGCTCATCCGGCACGTTCTGGAGAAGATGATTGCGGCCCGGGTCGCTTTCCCCCTCGAGCCGTTCCGCGAGCGGACGCGGGCCCTGCTGGCTGCGGATCACGCCTACGCCGCGTCCAGCCTGGATTTGGACAAGTTTTACGAAATTCTCAAATAATGGACAGCCATGGAAGATCTACTCGGTAAATTCGTGGATGAAGTCAGCACCGTCATGGGCGTCCGCTCCGCCTACCTGGTGAACAACCGCGGCGAACTCCTCTTTCCCCAGACCGAACGGCTGGGCCGCGCCAACCTCACCGCCACCGGGGCCCTGGAGCTGGTCCAGTGCCTGGGTGTCCTCGAGCTGCCCGGCGACGAGATCATCGAAGCCGAAGTGAATTTCGTCGAAGGCAAGCTGATCGTGTACAACAACGTGCGCCTGCTGGTCCCCACCAAGCTGGGCGTGCAGGAGACCATCCTGGTCCTGCTGGGTGACAAGAACCTCAACAAGGCCCACCTGCGGATGACCATGAATGTCGCGCTGTCGAAGGTGGTCTCCGACAAGCGCTACAAAAAGCTGGCCCAGCCGGTGCGGATACGCAAGACCTCGGTGCTCTCGCGCGAGAAGCTGAACGAGAAGGAGTTTGCCCAGGCGGAGCGGATCCGCCAGATCGTCGGTTAATTCTTCCGGAAGGGTTGTGAATTATGAGCGAAACCCTAAAAGGGAACCTGAGCCAGTTGAAGTTGGTGGAGATTATGAAGATCCTCTGCAATAGCCAGCGGACCGGCAAGCTGTCGCTGCAGCGCGGCGAGGATAGCGGTGACGTGTATTTCCTCTCCGGCGAAATCATCCATGCCAAGTACAACACGGTCATGGGCGAGAATGCGGTGTACGCGCTGCTGTCATGGACCGACGGCATCTTCACCTTCCTCCCCAACATCAGCGTCAAGAACAAGACCATCCTGACCGGTGCCCAGGACATCATCCGCCGCGGCGAGCAGATCGACGCCGACTGGCTGGAGATCCGCAAGGTGATCCCCCACACCAACCTGGTCTTCAAGATGAGTTACGGGACCCCCAGTGAAATCTCGCTCAACGCCACTGAGTGGAACATCCTCCGTCACATCAACGGCATCGACAGCGTGAGCGAGATCGCCGGCAAAGTGGAACTCCCGATCCTCGACGTGAGCAAGGCGTTCTGCAAGCTCTTCAACGCCGGTTTGATCGAGATGATGGGCGAGGCGGTGACCCGGGAGGAGCGCAAGGTGGGGATCGACCCCGGCATCTTTCAGCTCATCGAGCGGGAGATGGCCAAGGTCATCGGCCCGCTGGCCCCCATCGTGATGGACGATCACATCGGCAACCTCGGCGAAGCGCGCGAAGCGTTTCCCAAAGACAAGCTGCCCGAGCTCATCGAGCTGCTCAGCGGCGAAATCAACGACCCGAAGAAGATGATCGACTTCCAGCGCAACATGCTGGAAATCATCAAGAATGTCTGACCGATTCCCCTGGCGAGGTGAACTTTGAAACTCACAATCCGGACTAAACTGCTGGGTTTATCCCTCTTTGCCATCGTGATCCCGCTGATCATCTCCGCCGCGGTCATCGTGGTGATTGTCACCCAGAAGACGCTGGACGAATCCCTGGGCAAGATCCGCGCCAACTCGGACATCGCCACCACCCAGTACGCGCAGCGGATGAACGAGATCAAGGAAAACACCAAGCTGCTGGCCATCAACGCGCTGCAGTACGATTTCATCACCACGATCAACCCGGCGGCGGCCCCGCCGGCCGCGGCCGGCCAGTCCGACCTGGAACGCCGCAAGGCGATCAACGTGCTGGAGATCGTCAAACAGCAGCTCCGCATCGATTACCTGACCCTGACCGACGGCCGGGGTCGCGTGCTGTACCGCGTCAACAACCCGAACCAGCGCAACGATGACCTCGCCGCCATGGATCCGATGCTGCGCGAGGCGCTGAGCAACCGCAAGGTGGTGTACGGCTCGGTCAAGCTGCCCATCGACTACATGTCGCAGGAAAAGCTGGAGGACGCCTTGACGGTGGGCACCCAGAAGAAGCAGATTGAAGCCGCGCTCGGGATGGAAGTGGTGGTGCCGCTCATCATGGGCGAGGAGGTCCGCGGGGCGCTGGTGGCCGGTGACGTCCTCAACAACGACAACCAGCTGGTCGACCAGCTCAAGCAGATGGTCTACAAGGAAAACATCGAAGCGGGGTCGGCCACCCTGTACCTCGGGGAGACGGCCGTCGCGTCATCGCGCAGCGGCGCGACCGGGCGTGGGGTAGGCGAGACGATCACCCAGGAGATCTTCAACTACGTTCTCAACCAGGGCAAGGAGTTCATCGGGACCGAAACCATCGGCGAGATCAGCTACGTCAGCGCCTACGTCCCCATCAAGGACATCTCGAACCAGATCATCGGCATCTATTCGGTGAGCGTCCGGGAGACCTGGTTCCGCCAGTTCCAGAACTACATCCGGAACTTCATCATGATCGTCATCGGCGCGGCCATCCTGTTCTCGGTGCTGCTCACATACATCGTCGCCACCCGCATGACCAAGCCCATCGAGATGATCACCGAAGCCGCCAACAAGATTTCGCTGGGCGATCTGGACGTCCCGATCCAGGTCAAGACCGGCGGCGATGAGATCGGCCGCCTGGCCGATTCGCTGGACCGCATGCGCATCAGTTTGAAGTCCGCCATCGAGCGTCTGCGTAAACGCTGACGCCCATACGCGGAACGCCGGCAAACCACACACCGGACCTCCGCGTCCGGTGTTTTTTTAATGCGCCGAGGAGGAAGAGCATGAGCCAGACACTGTTCATTCTGGAGAACAACCAACAGGTGGGCCCGCTGTCGACGCAGGACATCGGGGCCATGATCCAGGCCGGCCGGGTCAACGGCGAGACCTTCTGCTGGGGTGACGGGATGCCCAACTGGCAGCCGCTGCGCACGGTGCTGCCCCAGCTGTTCCAGGCCGCGCCCGCGCCCGTCGCGCCGGTTCAGGCCGCACCGGCCGCCGCCTTCCAGGGGGCGACCCAGTTTGAGGTGCTGAGAACCGAATACTACAAGATGCCCAAGATCACCATCCAGCAGGCAGAAGTGGTGCTGGAGGCGGGCGCTCTCCACTACATGGTCGGCAACATTGAGATCGAAGTCCAAACGCCTTCGGCCGGCGGCTTCATCAAGTCGAAGCTCACCGGCGAGCGCGCTGTCAAGCCGGTGTACCGGGGCAGCGGAACCATTTTCCTCGAGCCCACCTTCGGCGAGGTGAACATCCTGGAACTCCGCGGTGAGACTTGGATTCTGGACCGCGGCGCCTTCCTGGCCTGTGACCGCTCCATAACGGTGGACATGTACACCAACAAGGCGATTTCCGGCCTGTTCGGCGGCGAGGGCTTCTTTCAGACCAGCGTGGCCGGACACGGCAAGGTGATGTATAACGCGCCGGGGCCGGTGGAGACGCTGCAGCTCAACAACGAGGTGCTCACCGTGGACGGCAGCTTCGCCGTAGCCCGTACCGGCAACCTGGACTTCCGCGTCGAGAAGGCCACGAAGAAGCTGTTCAGCTCTTGGGCTTCGGGCGAGGGGTTCGTGAACGTGTTCCGCGGCACAGGCACGGTGCTCATCGCGCCGGTGCCCAACCGCTTCGTCACCCTCATCAACGAGTTCGGCGGCCTGCACGCCGCCATCAGCCGCATCGGCAAATGACCGGCCGGCGGCCGCCGCGGGATCCCGCGGCGGCCGTCAGGCGCCCGCTTCCCCCACCACCAAGTACAGATCCTCCGCCTCGCGCCAGATGACCGGGCCGAGGCGGGCGTCCGCCAGCATGCGGCTCACGACCTCCCGCGGCGGGATCATGTCGTGAGCCACCGCCGACCCCACGCCGGCATGGAAGGCGTTGAGTTTCTCCCGGCCGGTGAGGTGGCAGATGACCAGCCGGCCCGCCGGCCGCAGCAGCCGGGCCATGGCCGCCAGGGCCTCGGCCTTGCGGCTCAGGTGGGGGAAAAAATTATAGAGCAGCACGGCGTCGAAGGCGCTTGGGCAGAAGCACGGCCGGTGGGCGTCGGCGAGCACCCAGCCGGCACCGGCCGCCGCCGCCCGGTCGCGGGCCTGGCGCAGCATGGGCAGCGAAAAGTCCATCCCCACCACCCGGCCGTTTGCCCCCACGAGGTCCAGCACCACCGGCGTGATCCGCCCGGTGCCGCAGCCGGCCTCCAGGATCCGCTGCCCGGGCCGCAGGCCGGCTTCCGCCAGCACCGTCCGCAGGCGGGGCAACTCACCGGGATCCTGGTAGTCGGCGTCCCAGCCGTCGGCGTGATAGTCGAAGAAGGCCCGTTTGTCGGCATGCGTTTCAGTCATAACGGGTCGCCTCCCGGCGCCGGAAAATCAAGACGACAAAGAACACGGCGCAGAGCACGACGATCACCATGGCGCCTGTGCCCACGTTCCACCAGGCCGACAGCAGCACGCCCGCGAGGCAGCCGCCCGCGCCCAGCGCGGCGCTGGCGACAAACAGCCCCGGCAGGCTGCGGGCGAACAGTCGCGCCGTGGCCGCCGGCGCGATGAGCACCGCGAAGATCAGCAGGCCGCCCAGCGCCTCCAGATAGACCGCCACCGCCACTCCCACCACCGTCAGCACCAGGCCCATCAGAAACGCGTCCCTGAGCCCCGCGGCGGCGGCCAGCTTCCGGCTCACCAGCAGCGCCCGCAGGCCGGGGTAGAACCCGACGACGAGCGCCGCGACCAGGACCGTGGCCCCCGCCATCCAGACCAGCCGGTCCGGTGGCAGGAGCAGGATGCTGCCCCACAGGAGGGCCAGCAGGCGGTTGATCTCCCCGCCCGCCAGGGACATCCCCAAGAAGGTCAGGCCCAGCATGGTGGAAAAGACGATGCCCACCGCCAACTCATGCTCCTGGCGGGACTTCTCGATGATGGGGCCGATGAGCCAGACCGACAGGCAAGAACCGGCGAAGGCGCCGCTCACCGGCGACACTCCCAGCAGGTGCCCGGCCACCGCCCCCGCCATGGCGCCGTGGGCCGCCGCCACGCCGGTGAACGGGATGCGCAGGCCCACAATGAGCACGCCCAGCAGGCCGCAGCCGGCGCCGCCGGCCAGGGCCGCCCACAGGGCCCGCTGCATCAGCGGGAGGTGCAGCCAGTCAGCCAGGTTCATGCCGGACCTCCCGGTAGCGCGCTCGCGGCCGCCAGCGGTCGGTCGTCCGCCAACCGGCCGTCCGTCAGGTGCAACATGCGGGTGGCCGCTTCCGGCGGTTCTTCGGCCTGGTGACTGACGAGGATCACCGCCAGACCCTGCTCTCGGTTCACCCGCGCCAGCAGCCGGGCGATCTGCTCCCGGGCGGAGCGGTCCAGGTGGTTCATCGGTTCATCCATGAGGATGAGCTGCGGCTCCTGGAGGAGGATCCGGGCGATGGCCACCTTCTGCAGCTCGCCGCCCGACAGCGCCGCCAGGGGCCGGTCCAGGAGCGGGGTGATGCCGATGTAGGCGGCGATGTCCGCCAGGCGGGCGGCGCGCCTGCGCCGGCTGCCGCGCCGCGTCCCCCATCCCCCGCACTGGGCCAATGCGGCGAACTCGCCCGCCCGGATCGGGATGCGCGTGTCGAACCAGGCCTGTTGGGGCAGGTAACCGATCCGGCGCCTCAGGGCCGGTCGGTTCGCCCAGTCCATGGGCAGCCCGGCCACGCGAACCTGTCCGGCGGTGGGCGTCGCAAAGCCGGTGATCGTCTCGAACAGCATGGTCTTGCCGGCGCCGTTGGGCCCGCGCAGCAGGATGAACTCGCGGGGCGCCACCCGCAGGCGGATATCCTGGAGGAGCCGGCGACCGCCCCGCTCCAGGCTCACGCCGGTCAGTTCAACGAGCGGCGGGGCGGACATGGCTGAGGGCTTCTCGGAGCGCGCGAGTCTGTGACTGGAAATACGCCAGGTAATCGTATTGCTGCGCCGGGTCCGTGGGAAAATTGCTGAGCACGACGTGCGGCCGGCCCCACTGTTCCGCCAGCCGCCCGGTGATGCCCGCCTGGTCCGACTGCCGGTTACCCACCAGCAGGTCCACGTCTCCCGGCGCCCGCCGGATCAGCTACGGCGACGGATCGGCGCCGGCGAGCCAGGTGCCGCGCACCTCGATCCCCAGGAATCGCAGGAATTCCGCCTGGCGGCTGTCGCAGACGACCGCCACTCCGCGGCCCAGCCGCCGCAGCTCGGCCAAAGTCGGCAGGGTCATTCGGCGTACGGAATCATCGGCCGCCACGTGGCGGGAGCGGATCACCGGCGCCTGCCGGGGAAACCGGCGGGCTAGAACATCGGCCGCCTCGGCCAGCCCCGCTCGATAATTGTCGGGGATGAGCGCGGAGCCCCGGTCGGCCAGCACGTCCAGCGTTCCCGGCAGGGCCAGGCCGGTCCAGCGGGTTCTGAGATCCTTTTGGAAGGCGTGGGTGAGGGCCAAGTCACAGCGCTGGATGGCCAAGGCGTCGGCGGGGGCCAGGTCGTAATGTCCCGGGCAGGACCCGGCCGGGACGAGCAGGTACAGCTCCGTCTCCGGTCCGGCCAGGCTGTGCACCATCGCGTACAACAGGGAGGACGAGACCACCACCTGCGGCCGCGGCGGCTCCGGCGCCGGTGTGGCGAACGATCCGCTGCAACCTGACGCCGCCAGCGCGAACAACAGGGCGACCGGCGTCGCCCAGCCCGTCGTCCGGGCGGTCCATGATCCGGCGGTGCGGGTGTCAGTCGCTCGATTCGGACGGCACAAACCGCTTGACCTCACTGTCACCAACTCCTATAGTGTTACCGATTTATTATACGTAACACGGAGTGCAATGTCCATGTCTCCGCGAATCGCCCTGATTTTTTGCTGGGCCGTTCTGGCCGCCATCACCGGTTGGGCCGTCGAATCATCGGCGGAACGCGAACCGGATGCGCCCGTGCCGCCGCTGCGCACCGAGATCGAGGTCCGCGCCGACGCCCCGATCGTGGAGGGCAACCACCTCGCCGCCGACGGGATCACCTTTTCCCGCGTCTCGCGGACGCAGTTGGACGACCTGATGGCCCACGACATTCTCACCGGCGTGCGCCGGGTGCCCGGCATCCTCATCTCCCGCTACAACCTGGTGGGAAGCTACGGCGGCGGCGAGGGCGGCACCCTGTTCATCCGCGGCATGGGTTCGGGCCGCCCCGGCGCCGAGATCCAGTTTCTCGTCGACGGCGTCCCCCGCGTGTCCGGCGTCTGGGCTCATCCCCTCATGGACGTGCTGGCCGTGGACACCATGGAGCAGATCGACGTGGTCAAAGGCGCATCCCCCGTCCTGTACGGCAACATGAGCTTCGGCGCGGTGGACATCCGCACCCGCCGCATGCTCCAGGACGGGCACGAACTGGAGCTTTCCGCGGCCGGCGGCTCCTACGGCACGCTGCTCACCGCCCTGAACGGCGGCTTCCGGCAGGGCCGGTTCGACACCTACGTCTCGCTGGGATACAAGCACTCCGACGGACACCGGCCCCGAGCCGACGGCGAGCTGCAGCACTACTTCGGCCGTCTGGGCTACGCGGTCGCCCCGGGCTGGCGGCTGGACCTGGCGGTGACCCATACGAACAACTACGCCCGCGACCCGGGCGTCGTCGACCTGCCGCCGCCGCCCCGCGCCCAATTCAACACCGACGACTGGCTCACAGTGGTCACGCTGGAGAACACGTCCGTCCGCTGGGACGGGTACTGCCGCTTCTACAGCGACAATGGCATGATCAGCTGGCAGCAATGGAACACCGGCCGGCAGCAGCCCGAGGACAGTGACACCGACTATCACAACTGGGGCTTCCGCGCCCGCCAGACGTGGCGCGGCAGCGACCGGGTGGCGCTGACGGCCGGTTTCGACTGGGATGACTACGGGGGCGATTTCACCAGCGTCATCGGCGGCGTGGCGGGCCCCACCCGGGGCGAGCGGTTTCGCAACGCCGCCCCCTATGCGCTGGCCAGCGCCGAGTTCGGCGACAGCACGAAGATCGCTCCGGTCGCCGGGTTGCGCGTCAACGTCAGCGATCCGTTCGGCACGTTCCTGGCCCCCCAGGCCGGTGTCAGCCTGATCCGTGGCGGCACCACGGCGCACGCCTCTTTCTCGCGAGGTTTCAACCTGCCCGGCGTGTACGCGGCCGTGTCGTACGGCCAGTGGGGCCAGGGCGACGCCTGGCGCGAGCTGGAACCGGAACGGGTGGTTCACCTGGAGGCGGGCGTGTCCCGGGTGGTCAACACATGGCTGCGTCTCGACGCCACGTTGTTCCACGACCGCGGCCGCGACGCCCTCCGCTTCACCGCCCCGCCGCCGCACTACGAGAACATCGCCGCGTACGAGCTCAACGGCGTGGAGACATCGGTCACGATATGGCCCGCCGACGCGCATCATCTGTTTGCGGCCTATACGTTCCTGGACGCCCAACCCCACGACACGCCCTACGCGCCGCGCCACACGATCGTCACCGGCTGGAACTGGAAACCGCTCCGGCGGGTCGACGTCTCGGTGGACGCCCAGTACATCGGCCGACGCTTCGCTGCCAATCCGCGCTATCCCGGCGCCCACGTCGCCATGGACGGCTTCGCCCTCGTCAACGCCCGGCTTGACCTCCACATCACCCCCGAGAGCTGGCGGGAGCGGGTGACGCTGTTCGGGGCCGTGGAAAACCTGACGGATACCGACTACGAATACCGCCCCAGCTACCCCATGCCCGGCGTTACCCTCCTGGGCGGGCTCCGGGTGACGATCCACTGACCCCGTCGGCCTCGCGCCCGCGGCGGACCGGACTCCGGCCGTCCGGACCATTTTTGATTTTTCCCCACCCCGGTGCTATAGTACCGGACCATGGAGCGGGAGAACCTGTTGGGCATGTCCCTGGCGGAGTTGACGGCGGTGCTGGCCCGCTGGGACCAGCCCGCGTTCCGGGCGCGGCAGCTCTACCACCAGCTCTACCGGCGCCAGTGCACGGAGCTGGACGCCATGACCAACCTGGCCAAGTCGCTCCGCCAGGAGCTGGCCGCCTGCTGCCGGATCAGTCTGCCCGAAACGGCCGCCCGGGCCGCGTCCGCCGACGGCTGTCACAAGTACCTGTTCCGGCTGGATGACGGCTGTCTTGTCGAGTCGGTCCACATCCCCGAGCCGGACCGTGTGACGCTGTGCCTGTCCACCCAGGTGGGCTGCCCCATGGGGTGCGCCTTCTGCGCCACCGCCGGCATGGCCGCCCGCCGCAACCTCGCCGCCGGCGAGATTCTGGGCCAGTACTTCCGGATCGCCGCCGACCTCGGCCTCCAGGGCCGGCCGGCCAACATCGTCTTCATGGGCATGGGCGAGCCGCTGCTCAACTACGATGCAGTTATGGCCGCCTTCCGGCTGTTCGTCTATC
>JAAYUB010000113.1 GCA_012517875.1 Acidobacteriota bacterium
CAGGAGGTGGCGGCGTAGCTCAGGAAGTTACTGACGGCGTGAGGGGAGGGGCGGCCGTGGTTGAACTCGTCGTAGATGTTTTCGATGTCCACGACCAGGGTGCGATACCCCTGCTTGGCCCGGTAAGCGGCGAGCTGTCTGGCCGGCGTGCCGAGCTGGCGCGGGGCGATGACGAGGTAGTCGGCCGCGGTGGCGGCGTTGCGCAAGTCGGAGGGCCGGTCGGCGGTGGCTTTGGCCAGCAGGGTGGCGGCGCTCCAGGCCACGGCGAAGTAGTCGCGGCCGCGCTCGGGGCGGAAGGACACGCGCCAGGAGCCGGCGGCGAAGTCGACGGTCGCCGGCTGGAGCCGCGGGACGGCCGGGTCGGTGACGTCGAGGACGGCCAGGTCGTCCCGGTCGAAGCCGGCCACGGTGATCACGTCCTCATCCAGCCCCCGCAGGCGGAGGCGATTGGCCACGGCGAGGCAGCGGCGCTGGTACTCCACGGTGAAGCCGTCGAGATAGACGAGCGAGTAGGCGACGCCGTCGCCGCGGCGGGCGGTGAGCTCCACCTGGTTGTCGCCGTCGCGCAGGAGCGCCGGATCGAGGGTGAAGTGCAGCGCCCGGGCGGTGCGGCCGCTCCAGGAGCCGTCGCCCAGGAGCACGCCGTTGAGGCGGACGGCGACCTGGTGCTCGGCGAAGGTGCCGGTGTCGGTGCCGCCGTGAAGGCGCACGGTGAGGGCGGCGGCGCCGGAGCCGGCGGCGCCCGGCGTGGCCACGGCGAAGGTCTTGGTCTCGAGCGCCGGATCCCCGGCGTAGAGGTAGTCCCAGAACCAGTAGTCGGACTCGGGGTTGCGGGTCACCGCCGGGGCGGGCAGGCGGTCGCGCTCGACGGCCAGCGTCTCAGCGAAGGTCCCGTCGGCGACGGGTGCGACGGGCGCGGCGTCATCGGGGCCCAGGATGGGTGTGAGCTTGCCCGGGGTGAAGCGGTAGATGTCAGTGTCGGCGTAGAGCGTGTGCCGGGCGTCGCCGAAGAAGTAGAAGCCCTGGCCGTCGGGGAACGGCCGGGTGGCGACGGGCACGCCGCCAGAGGTCAGCGCCAGGCGGTCCGCCCGGAGCGCCTGGCGGGGCAGCCCGGCGGCGATGGCGCCGAGGTCCACGGCGTACAGGTCGGCCGCCGGCACCGCCAGTTTGAAGGCGGATGTGGCCGCGGCCTTGGACACGTCGTCGGCCGGCGGATCATCCGCGGCGTCCGGCCGGATGGCGGACGCCGGCCGGCCTGGGTGGGCGGCGCGGCTGAAGCGCACCGGGGCCGCCGCGCGGTCGCGGGGGAGCGGTCCGGCCCAGTCCACGGCGAACGGGCCGTAAGCGTGCACGGTGCCGTCGGCCTCGACTTCCTCCACGAGGTAGTGCTCAATCGCGGCCCGGTCGGCCTCGGGATCCGGCAGACGGTAGACGCCGCCCTGGGGGTGGCCCGGCAGCGCCGGGAGCAGCGCGTCGGTGAGGCGCCGCCACCCGCCGTCGGCCGCATCCCAGCGGGAGACGTAGAAGCCCACGGTGCCCTGTTCCGCCGCGGTGGACCAGCGCAGCACCGGCGCGTCGCCGGCCCACACGCCGCCGAAGTCGGCCAGCAGCACCCGGGTGGGCACCGGCGTACCCGTGGTCACCGCCAGCTCGCACAGGGGGCCGAAGGTGAACGTGGCGCGTGCTTGGGTGGTGTTCCCCGTCTCGTCCACGTAGCGGGCGGTGGTGCCGTTGGCAGCGGGCGTCCCGGTGATGATCAGCCGGCCCGATGCGGTGGGGGTGACGTTGACCTCGTAATCGAGCGAGGCCGTGGTGCCGGCGGCCAGGGTGCCGGGATTCCAGGTCACCGTGCCGGAGCCGCCCACGGCGGGCTCGGCGGTGACGCTCCCCTGGGTCACCGCGTCGTTGCCGGCGTACACGACGGCTCCGCCCGGGACGAAGGCGTTGACGGTGTTCGACGCGCTGAA
>JAAYUB010000114.1 GCA_012517875.1 Acidobacteriota bacterium
CGAGGGCGCGGAAGCGCTGGAGCACGCCGACGACCTCGTTGAGCTCCGCGTCGGACAACTCCCGGGACAGCGCGGCGGCCAGTTCCGGGTTGCTCCGGATGCTCTGGAAGAAAGTGTCGCCGGCGTCGGCCAGCTCCTCGCTGACGTTGGGCAGGGCGGCGACGATCACGGTGTCCTCGGGCAGCAACGCCGCCAGGCGGGGATCGAAGCGCAGCGGGACGTTCGTCACCGACTGGAGCAGTTGCCGGCTCGTGTCAGCCACCTGCTGCAGCAGGGCTTGGTACTGGTCCGCCTCCAGGCTCCAGCCCACTTCCCGGGCCAGCGCCGCCGGGCGGATGCTGGCGTGGGTGGTGACTTGGTGGCCGGGGAACAGCTTGCTGGTCTGGCCGCCGTGGTCCACCCAGACCTCGCCCTCGAGGACGGAGACGCGGGACCCCTTGGCGCCGCTGGTGACACTGAACACCGTGCCCTTGACGGAAACCTGACAGTCGGTGGTGTTTACGAACAGGTGGTGGCCCGCTGTCTGGCGGGCGGCGCGCACGATGACGGAACCGTGCCGCAACCCGACCGCCGTGCCGTCAGGCCGGCCGTTGACGGCCAGTTCCGCGCGTTCGTTCATTTCCAGCCGGCTGCCGTCGGCCAGGCTCAGAATGGCGCGGGTGCCCCGGGCGGTGCGGATTGTCTGTCCGGCCGGGATCGTCACGCCCGCCGCAACGGGCTGGATCCGTCCGTCCCGGACGACGAACAGGCGCCCGTCCACCCGGTCCACCACCGCGGAGGCCTCCGCGCGGGCGGCGAACGGGTTCAAGTAGAGAACCAGCGGGATGGCCAGGGCCAGGAGCAGAACGGCTGCGGCCGCCAGTGCCCAGCGCGGCGAGAAGGCCACGGTCCGACGGACCACCGGTGTGGCGGAAGACGCGGTGGTCTGCCAGACCGCCTTGCGGCAGGCGACGCAGTTGCGGATGTGATCCTCAAACAGCGTCCGCCGCGCGGCTGGCAGGCTCCCGTCGCGATACGCGGGGATCAGGCTGCGGAAGCCGGCGCAGTCGCGGATGCAGGCATCGGCGACGGGTGCGGCCGGCGAGGCGGCGGCTTTTACCAGCTGTTGCCGGACCCGCGCGGCGGCGGCAGCGAATTCGGCCGCGTCCGGCAGGTCCGCCTGCATGGCGTCGATCATGTCGTCGAGTTTCGGTTTGTGAGTGTCCATGGTTGTTCTCCCTGTCAGATCTGCATGTGGGTCTGGAGACGGCGGCGGGCGCGCAGAAGGGTGACGGCGACGACGCCCCACGAGATGCCGAGCATCCGGCCGATCTCGCTGTTGGTGTATCCCTCCACATAGCGCAGGACGAAGATCTCCGCCGCCCGGGGGCTGAGCCGGGCGATGGCTGCCCGCAGGCGGTCACCCAGCTCGGTCCGGGCGCTCACTTCGTCTGGCTGCGGCTGGCCGGAGTCGCGCGAACCGGGCACCGCCTCCAGCGAGGCGCCGCGGCGGCGCTTGCGCAGGAGGTCCAGCGACAGGTTCACCGCGGCCCGGTGGAGGTACGGACCCGGGTTCGCGCCCGGGTCGGGGCCGACCTCCCGTTCGATGAGCCTGAGAAACAGGCTGTGCAGCACGTCCTCGGCGTCGCGCATGCTCCGGGTGATCCGGAAGGCGGTGCGGAGGATCATGGCATGGTGGTCCCGATACAGCCGGTCGATCTCGTCCGGCAGGGTCGGGGCGGGGAGGGTGGCCGGGGCTGCGTGCATGGTCGTCACTCCTTCATGTGTCTCCTGGGAGAAAAACGACTGGGCTGCAAAATTATTAACAAGGTGAGTGGAATTGTTCATTCGCGTGTCTGTCCCTCATCCTTGAAGTACGCATGGAACCGGAGGATTGTTCGGAATAATTGGGGTCCAACGGGGCGTGCCTGATGAACGCGCGATACGAAAGTACGCCGCGTTCGCCGAACGCGACCCGATGGATCTTCATGATTCACCGGATGTCGCTCTCCCTGCGCCCGCTCCGGGGCGCGACTGCCGGATATCTGCTGGCGGTGAGGTTTACGAACTGGCCGGCCGGTAGATGCCCCAACGCACGGTGAAGGCCAAGCGGGCGCCGGACGAGTCGGCACGCTCGAGCCAGCGGGATACGGACGGCTCGTTCATCGTCCGGCTCAACTGGCAGCGGAGGAACACCGGATCGGGCGGGCGCGGCTCGCCCGCCACGGCGCCAGACGAAACAACGGCGTAACCGGCCTCTCCGAAGAGGGCATCCAGCCGGCCGCCTGTTTCTGGGCGGAAGCCCTCGCCGTGCAGTGACGCCAACAGCGCCTCGACGAGACCCAGCCCGGGCGGCGACTCGACGGTGGCCGGGTAGTCGTATTCGGACAAAACGGCGTACAGTCCGTCCGGGTCCAGGCGCCGCCGGACCTGGCGCAGGAAAATGACGGGATCCGGAAGCTGATACAGAAAGAATGAGGAAACATACAGGCCGGCGGCGGGCAGCCGGCACCTCGACACGTCGGCCTGCTCGAACCGCGGTGGACCTTCGTGCCGGTCGGCTCCGGCGGTGACTCGGGCCGCGACCAGGGCGGCCGCGTCGCGGTCGATCCCCACGAGTTCGGCCCGGGTCAGGGGAGCGAGTTCCTGCAGCACCAGGCCCGTGCCGCAGCCGGGATCCACGATGCGCCGCGCTGCGCGCAGGGGAAGCCGGCCGTAGAGCCGGCGCCGGAGCGGCGCCAGCTCCTGAAACTGGCGGCGATAGATCTGGAACAGGGAACGGTCCACCTGTCGGCCTAACCGTTTGACATGGCGTCGGGACAGGCGACAGGCTTGTCCTTCAGTTCCAGCGGACACCCCCCGCCGCAGAGCGGCAATTCGGGGCAGTCCGTGCACTCGGGCGGCAGCCACTGCCGCTCGCGCAGGCGCACCATGACCGGATGGTTGTACACTGCCTCCCACGGATCGGTGAGTAGGTTGCCGGCGCGCTCGTAGTAGCTCTGGCAGGGGATCACCGCGCCGTCCGGCTCCACACAGAGGTTGTAGCGGCCGGCGGTGCAGTGCTTGGGCCCCAGCTCCAGTTCCAGCGGATTGAGGCGGCAGTACCGGGTGGGCGTGTACCAGATGAGCCGGAGGTCCAGGTGCTCGGCCAGTTCCCGCACCCGCACCAACGCCGCCTTCAGATCCTCGTCGGTCAGGGCGAATTCGCCGTCGGCGGCTTTGCCGGAGTAGATGATGGAGTTGACCGCCAGCGCCTTCAGCCCCAGCGAGTGGATGAAACGGACGGTGGCCTCCAGCGTCGGGGCGCTGTCGCGGGTGATGGTGGTGTTGGTGATGGTGTAGATGCCGAGTTCCAGACAGGTGCGGATGCCGGCGACGGTCTGCTCGAACGAGTCGGCCCCCACCATGCGGTTGTGCACCGCCGGATCGGCCGATTCCAAGGTCACCTGGACGTAGTCGAGGCCGGCCGCCAGCAGGCCGGCCAGATAGTCACGGTCGGCGAGCCGGACACCGTTGGTCAGCAGACCGGACACCATCCCCA
Organism: Acidobacteriota bacterium; assembly: GCA_012517875.1. Lineage (NCBI taxonomy): Bacteria > Pseudomonadati > Acidobacteriota > Acidobacteriota bacterium. The sequence goes on from JAAYUB010000114.1 coordinate 3,521, forward strand.
GCGCCTGGGCGTGGGCGATGAGGTCCCGCAGGTCGTCGCGGAGCGTGGCCTCGCCGCCGGTGAAGACGACGTGGGGGACGCCGGCGTCCCAGGCCTTCTGCATGATGCGCCGCCAGTCGTCCGTCGCGAGTTCCGGGCACTCGCGGCGCTCGTTGTAGCAGTGCGCGCAGTCGATGTTGCAGCGGTAGGTGAGGGCCAGATCCAGGCGGTAGGGTGCGGAGACGGGGGTCTGGAACGGTTCGATCCGATCCAGCCCCAGGAAGGTGATGGGGCAGACCTCGCTGTCACCCAGCATGGCGTCCAGCGTCTCGCGGATCGCGGCCCAGTCGGCGGCGGCCTGCCGGCGGCTCACGCGGTAGTGCTTGCGGATGCGCTTCAGCAGCTCCGCTTCGCCGAGACCGCGCAGGTGCAGCCAGGCGTAGTCGCAGGCCGTGGGATTGAGGTGGAGCACCCGCGACGCGTCGATGAGCAGCAGGCCGGTGCCATCCTGCTCCACGCGGAGGTGGACGCGCTTGCCCGCCGGCACCGGTCCGCCGGCCAGATGATGGAGGCCCGCCGGGGCGATGGGTTGGCGCTTGGCAAAGAAACCCTTCAGGTTCATCGGCCACCTCCCGCGCAGGCGCAGGCGCAGCCGGCGCAGGCGCACGCGCATGCGCAGCTGTGTCCGCCGCTGGAACGCCCGGAGGATGACGACACCGGGATGGGATTCGTCACGCCGGTCACGCCGGACACCAGGCTGCCGAACGAGCTCACCGCCCGGTTGGAGAACCCCTCGATGGCCGACGCCGTCTGGTGGCAGATGTCGGTGAGGCTGAACCCGCCGCCGCCGACCGGTGCCACCGGCACGCCGGTGCCGGGCACCGGCGGAGCGCCGCCGGCCGGCGCCACCGGCGCCGGACCGCCTGCGGCCGTCGGCTCGTCGACGATCCAGCCGCCCGTCGGAAACCAGCTGGGTGCGGCGAACACCACGGGCGGCAGCTTGCGAACCTTGTCGTCGAAATCATCGTCCATGAGCATCCACTGGAGCTGCTCCTCGACGGTTTTCAGGCCGGCCGCGTCGGGGCCGGCCGTTCGCACCATCTCCCAGGCCTGCTGGGTGATGGACCGGTAGTACGCCCGCGTCTCCCGCAGCGAGAAGCCCTTCATCCGGTTGTTCAGGTCCTTGATCATCTGGACGAACATGCTCTTCAGCTCCTTCTCGCCGAGCGATCCGTCCGCTTTGATCGAATCGAGGAAGGCGTTCTCGTATTCCCACAGCTTGCCCGAATCAAGCGCGGTCTTCTCGATGACAGGTTTGCCCCCCGGACCGGCTTTGAGCTTCACGGCGCCCTTGCGCAGCAGCCCGTACAGAATGAGCACCGTCACCCGATCCAGCTTCTCCTCGTTGAGCAGCGCGGCCATGGGTGCGGTGAGACCGCGCTTGATCCCGACGCCTTCCACGCCGATCTTGGGCGGCAGGTACTTGCGCCGGCGGTAGAAGCCGCGCACGATACTGATCACCGCGGGCAGGATGGGGATCAGAAAAACCAGGAACACGAAGCAGCCGCTGTCGAAGAAATCGTCGCCGGAGCTGCTGTATGCCGCCACCGGGGCTTCGGGCGGTGTCAGCGGGCCTTCCACCAGGGTGCCCGGGAACGAAATACCCACCTTGTACTCGCCGTCCACCCGCCGCTGTTCCGTCCACTTGTAAATGATCCGGCCGGCGTCGGTGATGAACGATTCGGTGAACGCCCGCTCGTGGTGGCGCACCTTGTCCGGCTCGGCGCCCTCCGGGAATTGGACCTGCAGGGTGAAGGCGGTGGTGCCTTCCAGCAGGTTGCCGTCGAACCAGGTGGGGCTGAACTCCATCGAGCCGTCAGCCGGGACGTCGCTGTCCTGAAAGACCATGTAGAGATTTGTGCCGCTCACCTCGAGGGTGCCCGTCTGGCCGGGGCCGATGGCCTTGTCGCCCAGCGGGATTTCAACGCCGTTGGAGATGTAGCTGGATGGCTTGATGCCGCTGAGCGCCACGCCGCCGATCTGGGCCCGGACGGAATCCAACTGGTAGTCCTTGCTGGGAAAGCCGATGTCCACAATGTCGATGGGGTGGGCGCCCGGAGCGCAGCGGAACGTGATCTTGTAGTAGATGACCAGGCTGCGGTCCTTCTCCACCGACACGTTGCAGATGAATTCGGGCACTTCGAACCGGTAATCCTGGGCGGGCGCGGCGACTCCGCCGAGAGTCAGGAGCAGGAGGGCGGCGCCGAGCATGCGGGTCACCATTTGGGCTTCTCCTCCAGTTGGTAATCGCTGCCGCAGAACGGGCACTTGACGAACGGGGCGCCGGCCTTGACGGTGATGTGCTCCTGGGTGATGGCGCCGCCGCAGCGGGCGCAGGCGAGACTCTCCATTCGGACGTCGCCCGACAGTTCGATCTTCTGCTGGATCACCGTGCCGGCCGCGCCCGCCGGCGCGGTTTTCTGTCGCAGGATGAAGACGAACAGGAAAATGCCGATGCCGGCCATCAGGCCGCCGACGAGCGCGCGCCCTCCCGGGCTGGCGGCTTGCGGACTGAGTGCGGCGAGGATGAACATCAGCCCCAGCAGGAACAGGCCGACGCTGATGAGGAGAGCGACGATGCGACCGAATGTCATGGGTGCCTCCGCGACGGATTGTGGTGTGCGCGCAACTTGAAACGACTCGCGAAAATTTGTGCGCTCATTGTACCCCATTCCCCGGTATCAATCTAATCCGCTGAACGAGAGCGCAGACGGCCGGTGAGTGGCCGAAGCAGGACCGGCGGTCCGTTCATCGGCAGTGCGGCCAAGGGCGCGCCAGTCCGTCCTCGGCCACCAGCACGCCGTCGTCGGACACCTGAAAGTGGTGCTGCAGGGAGCCGATCACCAGATCCAGGTTGGCCCGTTCCACAAGGCAGGAGATGCTGGACACCGACGTGCTGATGGCCAGGATGTTCACGCCGGCGGCTGCGATCGCGGTGAATGCTTCGGCCGCGCAACCCGGGCGATCCCGGAAGTGGGGGCCGTGGATCGAGACCAGGACGACATCCCGCTGGTGGACCACTTCGGCGGCCGGCAGCCCTGCAGCGACATCCTGAATGGCGGCGAGCGTCAAGTCGAGATCCGTCTCGCCGACTCCGAGCATGATGTGGGAGTGGTTGGTCTGGTCGGTCAGCTCGACGACGAAGTGAGCGTTGACACCGCGCCGGCCGATGGCGCCGAGCAGCATGCCCGCAACCCCCGGCCGGTCGGGCAGGGACATGACGCCCACCTTGGCCAGGTCGAGAGTCAGCATGATGCTGCTCGCCTTGAATTGAGCGGCAGGATCTCGGGACGCGGGGGGCTGCATAGCCGCATTATAGGGCAAGTGGTCCGGCATGGGAAGTGGGGTCCGGTTGAACGTGTGGCAATCCGCGAACGCGGCCATCGCCGGGGCGGGTGCCGGTGGGGGTCCCGTCATTTTGCGGGCTGGTCAAACAGGCGATATCCTGATATTCTGATCCGCCGATCCTTTCGGTACCCGGAGTCGCCATGGACCTCACCCTGATCCTGTTGGCCGCCGGTGCAGGCAGCCGCTACGGCGGGTTCAAGCAGATCGACCGGTTGGGCCCGGCCGGCGAGACGCTCATCGACTATGCCCTGTATGATGCGATTGGAGCCGGCTTCCGCCGGGCCGTGTTCGTGGTGTCGGATCGGCTGGCGGACGAATGCCGGGCGATGTTCGCGCCGCGCTGGGGGCGGCGCCTGGAACTGGGCTTCGCCGTCCAGAGCGTGCGGCAGGTCCCGTCCGGGGCAACGGTCTCCGACAGCCGCACCAAACCGTGGGGCACCGCTCACGCGGTACTGGCCGCCCGGAGGCAGGTGGCCGCCCCGTTCGCCGTGGTCAACGCAGACGATTTCTACGGACGGGCCGCCTACCGCCTGGCGGCTGAATTCCTTCGGGGGAACGATCCTGCGGCGATGCGCGCCGCCGTGGTGGGCTACCGGCTGGCGGACACGCTGTCCGAGCACGGCGCGGTCTCTCGGGCCGTGTGCGAACTGGATGCCCGGGGCCGTGTCCGCGCGCTGACCGAGCGCCTCGAGATCCGGCGGGAGGGAGATGCCATCCGCTATCGCGACGAAACGGGTCGCTGGCATCCCGTTGCCGGCGACGCCTGGGTATCCATGAACATGCTGGCATTCACACCGGCCGTCTTCACGCCGCTGGACGAATATTTCACCGCCTTTGTCGCCGAATCGGGGCCAGATCCGGCAGCCGAGTTCCGCCTGCCCCAGGCGCTGAACCGGCTGCTGGCCGAGGGGCGGGGTGAGGTGGCGCTGCTGGCGGGGGCGGGCGGCTGGTTCGGCATGACCTACCAGGCCGACCGACCCGAAGCTGTGGAACGGCTGCGCCGCCTGACCGTCGCGGGCGAGTATCCGGAGCCGCTATGGTCGTGAAACCAGCTCCCGACCTGGCTGCGGTTTCCGCAGCCTATGCGCTGCCCGGTGCATTTATCGCCGGCGAACCTTATGGCACCGGGCACATCAACGACACGTATCGCATCACGGTGGCCGGGCCGGCAGGCCCGGTCCGGTTCATCCTGCGGCGCATCAACCGGCTGGTTTTCCCGAACCCGGAACTGGTGGTCGCCAATACCATCCAGGTGTGCCGGCACCTCGAAGCGGTCTACCGCCGGCGCGGGGAGGCCGACGGCGACCGGCGCCGCCAGGTGCCCGTACCCACCCGTGACGGCGCTTGGCGCTACGTGGACCCGGCCGGCGATTGGTGGTGCGCGTTTCGTTTTCAGGAGGGAACCGTCGGGCGCGACGAGATCGGCTCCGAACACGAGGCCTGGCAGGCCGCCCGGGCATTCGGGCGGTTCTTGCGCGACACGGCCGATCTGCCGTCTGAACGGATGGCCGAGACCATCCCGGGCTTCCACGACGGCCGCCGACGGCTGGCCGACCTGGAAGCCGCCGCGGCCGCCGACCCCTGCGGGCGAGCCCGACAAGCCGCCGCCGAGCTGGCGTTCGTACGGGCCCACCGCCCCATCGTGGCGGACGTCGTCCGGCTGCTCGCGTCGGGTGTCCTGCCGCGACGGGTCACTCACAACGATACGAAGTGCAACAACGTGCTCCTGGACGCCGCCACGGGGGAGGGGCTCTGCGTCATCGACCTGGACACGGTCATGCCCGGCTCGGCCCTGTTTGACTTCGGGGACATGGTCCGCTCGTTCGTCAGCGCCGCGCCCGAGGACGATCCGGACCCGGAGCGCGCGCGGCTGCGCCCCGGGATCTTCGCCGCCTTGGCCGCCGGCTGGCTGGAGCCCCTGGCGGGCGTGCTCAGCGTGGCCGAGCGGGAGCACCTGCTGCTGGGCGCGCGCCTCATTGTCTTGATCATCGGCACGCGGTTCCTGACCGACCATCTGCAGGGGGATGTCTATTTCAAGACACGCCGGCCCGGCCACAACCTGGACCGCTGCCGGAACCAGTTCCATCTGTTGGCGGATCTGGAGGCGCGCCAGGCTGACCTTGAGCGAATCCTCCGTGCGATCCCGTGACCGACGCATTCCATTGAAATGAATACCTCGCGGCTTGGCGGCCGCGAGTTCATTGAGCGCGCTACGTCATGGTGGACGGCCGGCGGCGCCACACGAGGGCCAGGAGAGTGGCGACCGAAACCGCCACGGCCGAGAGGATAACCGCCGGAACGGTCCGGCCGTAGATCCAGTTACCCGTAGCGAACAAGGCGCAGTAGATCGTGACGCAGCCGAGGAACATGCAGAGGATCCCGTGGGGAACGTCCCATCCCGGGCCGCCCGGCGCTGCCAGCGTCTCGCCGTTCCGCCGCGCTTCGTCCAGGACGCGGCGCCAGCCGGGACCGCCAGGGTGCACCTTGCGATAGAACGACCGCAGGACGGCTGGATCGGTAGCGGGGCCGAGCCACGCGGCCGCCAGCCAGGCCACGGTGGTGACGGCCACGCCGGCCACCAGCTGGACCGGCACGCCAACGGCCGGCAAGCCGGTGTGGGGATGGACCAGCTGGAAGTAGACGGCCACCAGGAAGGAGGTCACCATCGCCGTGATCTCGCTGGCGGCGTTGACCCGCCACCAGAACCAGCGCAAGATGAACAGCAGTCCGGTGCCGGCCCCGATCTGGAGCAGGATCTGGAACGCTTGCAGCGCATTTTCCAGAAGCAGGGTGACGATACTGGTCACCGCCATGAGGCCGACCGTCGCCAAACGGCCCACGAGCACCAGCCGGCGCTCGCCGGCGTCAGGACGGAAAAACCGGCGGTACAGGTCGTTGACCAGGTAGGACGAACCCCAGTTCAGGTGGGTGGCCACGGTGGACATGTATGCCGCCAGCAGTGAGGCGGTCACGAGTCCGAGTAATCCAGCGGGCATGAAACTGAGCATGGCCGGATAGGCGAAGTCGTGGCGGATCAGCCCCGGGTCGGCGTGGGGGAACGCCTGCTGCAGGGATGCCAGGTCGGGGAAGACCACCAAGGAGGCCAGTGCCACAAGGATCCACGGCCACGGCCGCAGCGCGTAGTGGGCGAAGTTGAAGAACAGGGTAGCCGCCACGGCGCCCCCCTCCGACCGCGCCGCCAGCATCCGCTGGGCGATGTAGCCGCCGCCGCCCGGCTCGGCGCCCGGGTACCAGACGCTCCACCACTGCACGGCCAGAGGGAGCACCAGGAGCAGGAGGAACGTCTGGCCGTCTCCGGGATCGGGGATCAGGTTCAGTTTCGCCGCCACCACCGGGTTGGCCATCAGCCCGGACAGGCCGCCCACGTCGGGCCGCCCGAGAATCACGACGGCGGCTGCGACGGCGCCCGCCATGGCCAGGATGAACTGGAAAAAGTCCGTCAGCAGGACGCCGCTGAAACCGCCGATGGCGCTGTAGATCACCGTCACGATGCTGGCGATGAGCAGCGTCCAACCGACTGGCCAATGCAGGATCACCGCCGCGATCTTGGTGAGCGCCATCGAGACGGTGGCCAGCACCAGGACGTTGAAGAACGCGCCCAGGTACACCGCCCGGAACCCCCGGAGGAAAGCCGCCGCCCGGCCGCTGTAGCGCAGTTCGTAGAACTCCAAGTCGGTGAGCACGCTGGAGCGCCGCCAGAGCCGCGCGTAGACAAACACCGTCAGCATGCCCGTCAGCAGGAACGCCCACCAGGCCCAGTTGCCGGCGACGCCGTTCTGGCGGACCATGTCGGTGACCAGGTTCGGCGTGTCGCTGGAGAACGTGGTGGCCACCATGGACACGCCGAGCAGCCACCACGGCATACTCCGGCCGGAGAGGAAGAATTCATCCGCACTGCGGCCCGAGCGGCGCGAGACCGCCAAGCCGATGACCAGCGACAGCAGGAAGTAGGCGACGATGATGCTCCAGTCCAGGGCGCTCAGGATCATACTGTACGTCTCCGGTGTCTGTTTGCGATGTCTCAGCGCGCGGGTGCCGCCGGCGCATGGGCCAGCCGGGCGGCCGGAAGCTCCTGGCGCGGGAGATCCGGGCCCTCCCAGAAGACCGCCAGGGATCTGTCCCCCAGCATCTGCAGGTAATCCAGGACCAGGCCGTGGCGCCCCGCCGCCAGGCGGATCCGGCCGGTCTGCTCCCGGGCTTCGTGGGCGGTGGTGTTCTCGACGACGAGCACCCCGTCGATGAATAGCCGGCTGCCGTCGTCGGAGCGCAGCGAGAAGGCGTACTCGCCGTCGGCGGGGACCTCGATGAATCCGGTGAAGCGCAGTCCGAAAAATTCGGGTCGCCGGGCGGGCGAGACGTCGATCGACGGGACGGTGGTCACCGCCGCCGGTCGGAGCGAGGTGTAGTCGGGAATGGCGTTCCAGTTGCCGGGATAGTAGGCCGCGCGCAGGCCGGGGGTGGCGTCACTGGCGCTCACGGCGGGGAGCGGCCCGATCCGGCAGGTAGCCCGCACCTCGGGGCTCGGCGTGAGTTCGGGCCGGAAGGCGGCGGCCCGCACGGTGGCCGTTCGTTCCACGCGGATGGGGCCGGTCGCGGACGGTGAGTCGGGGTTTGGCGCGGTGCCGTCCAGCGTGTAGCGAACC
>JAAYUB010000115.1 GCA_012517875.1 Acidobacteriota bacterium
CGACATCGTGATCCACAGCGGTTCCAAGTACCTGGGCGGTCACCACGACTTGATTGCCGGCGCGGCTGTGGGGTCGGCCGCGCGGCTGGAGCCCCTGGAACGCGCCCGGGGCGTGTTCGGCGCGGTGGGCGGACCCATGGACGCCTACCTGCTGCTCCGGGGGCTCAAAACGCTGGACCTGCGGGTGCGCCGGCAGAACGCCACCGGCCTGGCCCTGGCTCGCTTTCTCGCCGGGCATCCGGCGGTGCGCGCGGTCCACTACCCGGGACTGCCCGATCACCCGGACCACGAAGTGGCCGCCCGGCTCATGGACGGCTGGGGCGGCGTCGTCAGTTTCGAATACGACGGCGACCTGGAGGCGACAGGCCGGCTGCTGGAACGGCTCCGTGTGCCGTTCGTGGGGCCGTCGCTCGGGGGGGTGGAGAGCGTCGTGGTGCAACCGGCGGCGATGTTGTCCCCCGATCCGGCGGAGCGCCGTCGCGCGGGCCTGCCTGACAATCTGGTTCGGTATGCCGCCGGCATTGAGGCGGCCGAGGACCTGATCGCGGACCTGGAGCAGGCTCTGGACGGAACGTCACCCGCGCCGAGGAGGCTGTCATGATCGTGTTCAAATTCGGCGGCACTTCGGTTGGCAGTCCCCGGTCCATCGGGGCTGTGGCCGACATCATCGCGCGGCACCGGTCCGGCGCCGACGGCGGCTCGACCGAGCCGGGCGCTGCCGGCGGCCTCGTTGTGGTGGTGTCGGCCATGGCCGGTGTGACCAACAGCCTGATCGCGGCCGCGCGCGCGGCGGCGGCGGGCCGGACAGCGGAATACCGGGACATCAAAACGGCGCTCTTGCACCAGCACCTGGCCGTGGTGGACGAGCTGCTCGGGGATTGTGCCGAGGGCCTGGAAGCCTGCGGTCAGCTCGAGGACGCGGTGCACGAGCTGGAGCGCCTGCTGCGGAGCATCGCCGTGCTCGGAGAGCTGACCCGGCGCGGTCTCGACGTGGTGGCCGCCTTCGGCGAGCGGATGTCGTCCGGTTTGCTGGCGGCGGTGCTGCGCCGGCGGGGGGTGCGGGCTCAGGCGCTGAGCGCCACCGGGCTGATCGTCACCGACGCCCGCTTCGGCGAGGCGTCGCCGCAGGCTGCGCCCACCCGCGAGCGGCTGCGGCAGACGGTGCCGCCGCTGCTGGGCCGGGGCGTCGTGCCGGTGATCACCGGTTTCATCGCCGCCACGGCGGAGGGTGTGACGACCACGCTGGGGCGGGGCGGCAGCGATTACACCGCGGCGATCATCGGGGCGGCGCTGGAAGCGGCCGAAGTGTGGATCTGGACGGATGTGGACGGCATCCTTACGGCTGATCCCAACCTTGTTCCCGGGGCGAGGACCCTGTCCGAACTCACGTACGCCGAGGCGGCCGAGCTGGCTTACTTCGGCGCCGACGTGCTGCATCCCAAAACCATCGGTCCGTTGGTGGCCGGCGGCATCCCGCTGCGGATCCTGAACACGTTCAACCCGGCCCAGCCCGGCACGCGGATCGCGCCGCGGCCGGCGCCTGAGCGGGAGCTGCTCCCGGCACTTATCTCCACCGAGGGGCTGGCCATGATCGCGGTGGGCACTTCCGACGACTCGTGGACCCTCCAGTTGGCGGCCCGGGCGTTGCAGCACCTCAGCGAGGCGGGGGTGGACGTGCCCATGTTCTCGCAGTCGTTCTCAGAGCACCGGCTGAACCTGGTGGTCCGCGGCCCCGACCAGACGCATGCCCTGGGCGTTCTGGAGCGGGTTTTCGGCGGCGACGCCGGGGCCTGCGTGATCGGAGTGCGGGGCGAGGTGGCGACGCTGTCGGTGGTGGGCCCGCCCGGCATCGACGGCACTGCCTTGGCGGCGCGGGTGTTCGGGGTCCTGGGACGACGCGGGACGCCGGTCCTGGCGGTGGCCCAGGGGACGACGGGCCGCAGCGTGTCCATCTGTGTGCCGGAAGGCCAGCTCGCCGGTGCCGTGAGCGACCTGCACCGGGAGTTGGCGGTGGAGGTGGCCCATGCGTAAGATCCCCGTGGGCGTCCTCGGCGCCACCGGCGTGGTGGGCCAGCGCTTTGTCCAGCTCTTGGCGGACCACCCCTGGTTTTCGCTTTGCGCGCTGGCTGCATCAGACCGTTCGGCTGGACGCACGTACGCCGAAGCCTGTCGCTGGCTCCTGCCCGGGCCCGTGCCAGAAGCGGCGGCCGGACTGGAGGTGTGGCCCCTGGAGCCGGAGCTCGACTGCCGGTTGGTCTTCTCGGCGCTTCCCGCCGATGTGGCTGAGTCTGTGGAGGAGCGGTTCGCTGCCGCCGGCTACGCTGTGTGCTCCAACACCTCGGCGCACCGGATGGACGCCGACGTGCCGCTCCTCATCCCCGAAGTGAATCCCGATCACACAGCCCTCATCGAGGGACAGCGCCGCCGCCGCGGCTGGTCCGGCTGCATCGTGACGGCGCCCAACTGCTCCAGCACCCAGGTGGCGCTGGCCCTCAAGCCGCTGCACGATGCCTTCGGCCTGCTACGCGTGAGCGTGGTGACGCTGCAGGCGGTCTCCGGAGCGGGCTATCCAGGCCTGGCGGCGCTGGACATTCTGGATAACGTCATTCCCTTCATCGACGGGGAGGAGGACAAGCTGGAGCGGGAACCCGCCAAGCTCTTGGGCCGGCTGAACGGCGACGATGTCGCCCCGGCGGCCGTGGCGGTGAGCGCCCAGTGCAACCGCGTACCCGTCCGCGACGGCCACACGGCCTGCGTCGCCCTGAGCGCGGACCGTGCGCCGTCGGCGGCCGAGGCGGCGGCGGCGCTGGCGGCGTTCCGGGCGGCGCCCGAAGTCGCCGCGCTGCCCAGCACCCCGCCGCAGCCGGTGGAGGTGCTCGCCGACGGCGACCGGCCCCAGCCGGTCCGCGACCGCGACCGGGCCCAAGGCATGACCGTGGCCGTGGGGCGGCTGCGGCCGTGTCCGCTGCTGGGACTCAAATTCGTAGTGCTGGGCCACAACACCATTCGCGGCGCGGCCGGGGGCGCCGTCCACAACGCCGAATTGCTGGCGGCGCAGGGGTGGCTGTCATGAGCCAGCGATTCCTGCCCGTGCGCAACGCTCATCCGCCGAGGATCCGACCGGCGCCCCCGGCTCGGCCGCGCTATCGGAGGTTTGGCCGCGCTGCGCTGGCCGACTTTCTGGATGACGCCGTCGTCTGGCGCAACCTTGAACCGGTGGACCGCCGCCTGCCGGGGCTGGCGCAACTGCGGCCCGAGCTGGGGCTGTCCGCCGGTGATCGGCCGCGCAAGGCGGAAACCGCCTACGGTCGGGTGGTGGCGGAGATGCTTCGCGCCGCCCGTCGCCTGGCGAGTCCCGGCGCGGTGCTGTCGCGTCTGATATACATCGGCGACACGAGACTCAATGACGGATCGGCCTTCCGTAACATCCGCGACGCCGGCGGCTGGACAGGGCGGCTCTTCATCGGACGCGATGATGCCATGGTCGCACGCGAGCTGGAGGTGGGACTGACCTCCTGGCAGTCTAACCGCTGGTCGGCGCTGCCGGAGTTTCTCGACTGGATCGAGGACCGTGACGGGGCTTTCGACGAATCGGTGGCGTTGGTCATCGACCTGGACAAGACGGCCCTGGGCGCCCGGGGCCGGAACGACGGCCCCATCGACGCCGCCCGCCTGGACGGACTCCAGGCCACGGTGCGGCACCTGCTGGGAGCCGGTTTCGATGCGACGGCGTTCCGGGCCGCCTACCGGCAGCTCAATCAGCCGGAATTCCACCCGTTCACCGCCGACAATCAGGACTACCTCGCGTATCTTTGCCTCATGCTGGGCGCGGGGGTGTGCACCCTGGCCGAATTGATGGCGGACATCCGGATCGGCTCGCTGATCCGTTTCACCCAGTTTGTGGACCGGGTGCACCGGTGCCGGCCACGCCTCGAGGCGGCGGGCCTGGCCGGGGTGCACGCCGACATCCGCCGCCGGGTGTGCCGCGGTGAGCCCACGCCCTTTCCCGCCTTCCGGCGCAGCGAGTTTCGAGCCACCGCCGACCGCTTCGGCGGACCACCGCGGGAGCCGATCCAGGATCTGCTGGCGCGGGGCATCGTCATCACCGAGGAGGTGCGCGCCGCGGCGCTGCGACTGCGGGAGCAGGGTGCGCTGGTGTTCGGTTTGTCGGACAAGCCCGACGAGGCGGCGATGCCCCCGCCGGCGGAGGCCGCGGCGGGGGCCCGGCCCCTGCACCGCCTGGTCACCGCGTCGGTGGGCGAAGCCCTGGAATGAGGGCCCGGCCGGATCAGACGGCGGGCGGTTCTCCGATTTTTTCCACCACGATGCTGCAACGGGTGACCAGCGCCGCCAGCGCCCCCACCGCGGCCAGAACCGGCAGCAGGGCCGCGCCCACCACGCCGAGGGTGAGCGGGATCTCCAGCAGGGTCTGGCCGGACTCATTCTTGATAGTGATCCGGCGGATGTTGCCCTGGTGGATCAGCTCCTTGATCTTGTCCAGCAGCTCGCTGCCGTCCAGTCGGAATTCCTCGGTGCGGCAGCGGCGGTCGTCGGTTTCCGAATTCATGGCGCCTCCTGAAGCGGATCGTCTCCACTGTTTGCATTCGGCTTGTCGCATACCATCGACCGCCGCCGCATGTATAATTCGACAGCGTCCGTCCGATAGTTCGAAAAAAAAGGCGGCCGCTGTAAACACGCGCCGTGGCGGCGGGGTCTATATGGGTGTGGAACGGGAACTGTTCGAAACGTTCTTTCGGCGGCACCACCTGGCGGCTTGCCGCTTCGCCTGCGCTCTTGTCGGCGCAGTCGAGGCGGAAGACGCCGTCCAGGAGGCGTTTGTCCGGCTGCACCTGCGCCAGCGGCGGCTCCCCACGGTGGAGAATCCCGATGCCTTCTTCTACCGCATCCTCTACAATGTCTGCCGCACGCTGCTGCGCCGCCGCCGGGTGCGCACCGCCCTGACCGGGTGGTTGGGGCGGCCCGACCCGTCTCGGCCGGGCGCAGGCCTGGAGCTCAGCGAGGCATGGCGGACCCTGTCCCCCCGGGAGCGGGCCATCTTCTACCTGATGGACTACCGCGGGTGGGACGTGGCGGCGGCGGCCGCCGCTCTGGGCATGCGACCGGCCACCGTGCGGGTCCACCGCCACCGGCTCCGCGGCAAGATCGTCGATTGGGAGGCCGAATCATGAACGATCCATTCGACGCTTTCGCCCCCACGACTTCGCCTGACCAAATGCTGGCGACGGTCCGGCGCGAGGCCGAACGCCGGCGCCGGCAGCGCCGGGGCGTTCTGGTCGGCCTCGGCTGCCTGGCCGTCACGACCGCGGCGCTGTGGTGGTTCCGGCCCGCGCCTGCGCCGCCGGCCGCGGGTGCCGCGGTGCTGGTTCATGCTGTGACCCACGGCGACCAGGAGGTGCCGTACACGCTAATGGCGTTGCCGGACGGCCTGACGATGGTGGTCGTGCGAACCGCACCGTGACGCCGGATGAGCCGCTGGATGTTCCCGGTCCACGCGAGTCCACAGATCAACGCAAAGGAGACCAATCATGAAAACACTGATGATTGCCCTGCTGCTGGCGCTGGCGCCGTGGGTGCTGGCCGGAGACAAGCTGCTGGTGGAGTTTCAGATCTACGAGGGGGCTTATGAAGCCGCCTCGCCCGCCCAGGTGGTGGTGGCCCTGCCCACCGGCCGGTTGACCGAGACCAAGGGATCCACCGTGATTGAGGATATCCAGAGCACCTTCAAACTCAAATCCATGCGCCTGCTGGGAGCGCCGGTGATCGAAGTGGCGTTGCCGGGAGAAGCGGTGGTCACCCACGGGGTCAATGACGGAGGGCCGACGGATACGATTCAGAATTACCGGCTCCGGGTACAGCCCACGAGCCGGGAGGGGGACCGCGCCCGGCTCCAGGTGGGTCTGAGCGTCAACGGCCAGCCCGAGACCGCGATGGACATCTTCGCCAAGCTCGGTACCGGTGTGGCGTTGGCCAACCGCCTGGATGGACATATGCTGATTCTGCTGGCCACGGTGCATGAGGAGGGGAAGGAAATCATCCGGCCCCAGCCGCTGAAAAAGGTACTGCCTGAATATCCTGAAGAACTGAAGGAGCAGAAAATCACCGGAACAGTCGTCCTTCGGGTGACCATCGATGCGGCGGGGAAGGTGACGGACATCCAGCCGGAAAAATCCGAACATGAGAGCCTGACCCAGGCGGCGGTCGCGGCCGTCAAGCAATGGACATGGCGGCCCGGCACCGTCAAGGGGCAGCGCAAAAATTTCACGCTCATGATCACCATCTACTTTCGACTCGGCTGACCCGGGAACCGGATAGCCGGGCAATCCCTCGGGCGGGATTGCCCGGCCTCTTGCCAAACCGCCGCGCCGGTGGGATCATGAATACCAACAGGCATCAAGACCGCAAGTTCCCACGGGAGGTGTGTATGGTCGTCCGGGTGCTGTTGGCGCTGGCCCTGGTCGGGGCGGCGTGCGCCATGGCGTGCGGTGGTCCGCCGGCGGGTCCCGCAGGACCGGCGGGCGCCGCGATGCGGTTCAAGTACTACGTCCACGTGGACCGCGAGGGGATCGGCATCGAGGCTTTCCGGTTCCTCGTGCCGTCCGACTGGCAGGTCAGCGGCGGCATCCGCTGGGCGCTGGACAATCCCGGCCGCCCGGCCACGGCCCACCTGCAGGCGGCCAGTCCGGACGGCCGCCGGGCGCTGGAGCTCTTGCCGGCCCAGCCCTGCTTCTGGACGGACAACCGGATGCTCCTGACCACCAATCCACCGGGCACTCGCTATTTCGGCAACGAGGTCCGGCCCATGCCCGGGCCAGTCGAAGCGCTGCGCGATATGATCCTGCCCCGTTTCCGAAGCGGCGTGGCGGGCCTCCGGGTGGTCGAGTCGAAGGAGCTGCCCGACCTGGCCCGCGCGGTGGGCGCCGGAGCGGCGGCCGGTCCGGGGCTGCAGACGGGCGCCCGCGGTGCCATGATCCGGGTGGAATACAACCAGGGCGGCCAGCTCGTCGAGGAGGAAATCTACGGGGTCGTGGACTGGATCGCCTTCCCGATCCAGGGCGCGTTCGGCGCCACCACCAATGTCAACTGGGCGGTGGACTACCTGTTTTCCTTCCGGGCGCCGCGGGGGCAGCTGGCGGCCGACACCAAGCGGTTCCAGACCATGATCGGCTCCTTCCGGCTCAATCCCCAGTGGTTCAACAAGTACGTCCAGTTGGTGGAGCTGCTCATCCGGATGCAGATCCGTCAGATCCGGCATATCGGCGAGATCAGCCGGATCATCAGCCAGACGCACGACGAGATCAGCCGGGACATGATGACGGCCTACGAATCCCGGCAGGCGGTCAACGACCGGATCAGCGAAAATTTCAGCCGCTACATACGCGGCGTCGACGCCTACCACGACCCCTTCACCGACCGGCCGGTGGAGCTGCCGTCGGGCTATCGCCACGCCTGGGCCACCCCGCTCGGGGAATACATCGTGACCGACGACCCGAACTACAATCCGAACGTCGGCTCCAACCAGAACTGGCAGCAGCTCCAGCCACAGCGCTGATCGCTGCGGGGTTGCAAAGCGGACGCGCTCTCCCTAGAATGATGGCGGTCCGGCCGGAGGCCGGACCCGCCGCCGCGTGAAGGAGAGCGCGCCATGCCCATCTACGAATTTTACTGTCCCGACTGCCACACCATTTTCAACTTCCTGTCCCGAACCATTGACACGGCCAGGCGGCCAAACTGTCCGCGTTGTCAGCGGCCGGAGCTGGAGCGGCAGGTGTCGGCGTTCGCCATCTCGAAGGGGCGGAAGGAGACCGAGGACGGCTTGCCCGACGACCTGGACGACTCCCGCCTCGATGGCGTGATGGAACAGCTTGCCCGCGAGGCGGAAGGGGTGGACGAAAACGACCCGCGCCAGCTGTCGCGGGTGATGCGGCGCCTCTACGAGGCCACCGGCCTGCCCCTGGGCGGGCCGATGGAGGAGGCGCTCCGGCGTCTCGAGTCGGGGGAGGACCCGGACCAGATCGAGGCGGAGATGGGCGACCAGTTGGAGGGACTGGACCCGTTTTCGCCCGAGGGTGTGAAGCGGGCGCGCCGCCGCCTGTTGCCGCCGGCGCACGACGACACCCTTTACGATATGTAACCGATTCCGCTCCGGCGGGAGGCGGGTCGGTGGGGATTCGGATTCCCCCGATTGATTTTGAACAATCACTCTTCCCCGGCTCGCGTATGATTACCATGCAGGATGGGCCGGCCGAACGGGCCACGTATCAACGAAAGGATGTGCGCATGAAAGGTGTCTGTTGTCGTCTGATCTTTGTAGCGAGCCTGCTGCTGGCCACCGTGGCGGCGCTGGCTGCGCCGGCTGACGTGCTGGTGTGGATTCCCCGCGACAGCCGGGCGCCGGCGCCCGCCGGGCCGGACGTGACGCTGCTGGCGGCGCTGGAGACCGGCTGGCTGGTGCGGGTGTCGCCGGCGGCGTTGGAGCGGCAGACGGCCGCGGGCGCCGCGGCCACGGCGCTGGAGCCGTACCGCGGCCACGGCCGGTACTACCTGGTCCGGCTGCGTGACGCCGGCGATTTCGCGCGGGTGTCCGCCGCCGGAACGGCCTGGCGGCTGGAAGCCGCCACGGCGCTCTTTGTCGCCCCGGCGGGCTCCGCCCGGGAACTGCTCCCCCTGGACCTGATGCTTCGGGTGCTGCCCGAAGGGCCCATCGACCCGTCGCGCGCTGCGACGACACCGGCGCAGCGGCCGGCTGCAGTCGACCACCCGCTGGTGGGCCAGTTGGCGGCGGAGGTGGACGAGACCCGGCTCTATGCCGCGGTCTCCGACCTGCAGAATTTCGGGAGCCGTAACGTCAACTATGCCGGCTGCCAGCAGGCGGGTGATTACCTGTACGCCTTTTTCCAGGAGCTGGGCCTGCCGGTGGAATTCGAGGAGTTCCAGTTCAACACCTGGTCCGGAAGCAAAACCAGCCGCAACGTCGTGGCCACCCTGCCCGGCGAGACGGACTCCACCGTGGTGATCATCGGCGCCCACTACGACGCCATGCCGCAGAGCACCACAGCCCCGGGCGCCGATGACAATGCCAGCGGCACGGCCGCGGTGATGGAGGCAGCCCGGATCCTGTCGCGCTACCACTTCGGCCACACGGTCCGCTTCATCGCCTTTTCGGCCGAGGAATACGGGCTGTGGGGGAGCCGGAAGTACGTCCAGAGCGCCGTCGGTCGGGGGGAGAGCATCGTCGGGATGATCAATCTGGACATGATCGCCTTCGCCGACGCCGTGCCCGAAGACCTCGACCTGATCACCAATTTCGCGTCGCGCCCGCTGGCCGAGCAGTTCGCCGCCAACGCCGCCGCCTATGCGGCTCTCGATTGCCTGATCCTCGAATTCGAGTCCTGGGGCTACAGCGACCATGCCTCGTTCTGGGACTTTGGCTACCCGGCGCTCTGCGGCATCGAGGACGAGGATCCGTCCAGCCCCCACTACCACACGAGCCACGACACCATCGACACCCTGAACTTCGAGTTCATGACCCCGGTGGTCCGGGCGTCGGTGGCCACCCTGGCCGAACTGGCCGATCCGCTCTACCCTTCGGGTGACTTGAACCTGGACGGTCGCTTCGACGCCGTGGATGTGAGCGTCCTCCGCGGTTACCTGTCGGACAACCTGCTGGAGATCCCGGCGGGCGCCGCCGCCGCCGACTTCGATGGCGATCAGGCCGTGTCGGTGGTTGACCTGACGCTGCTGCAACTGGCCGCCGCCGGCTAGGCCAGCCGCTGGCGGATTCGTCGTTTCCTTCGGACGGTTCCGGATCGATCGGCACCGAATGTTCCGGCACGAGCCGGCGGTCCCTACCCGCGCGCGAGGCTCCCACTGATCCTGTTGAAATCAAAGCTGATGCAACTGATCCGACACGATGCGTCGCCGATCGGTCACAGACCAATCCCGCTGCAGCCGAATGGTGAGTCGTTCTTTACATTTATCCCGTGGCCATGTATAATCTGCCGCCTCGAAATCGGCGGCGGCCGCCCAAGGGCTTCCGAACCGCCGCGGAGAACGGCCCATGAGCGAGACCGGCACGCTGTTCATCATTTCCGCCCCCTCGGGCTCCGGCAAAACCAGTATCGTCCAACACCTGCTGGGGACGGTGGAGGGGCTCGAGTTTTCCGTATCGTACACCACCCGGGCCCCCCGCGCGGGCGAAGTGCACGGACGCGACTACTTCTTCGTGGACGAACCCACCTTCCGGCGGATGATCGCCGAAGACGAATTTTACGAATGGGCGGTGGTCTATAACGACCTGAAGGGCACCTCCCGCGCATTCATCGACGAGCGGCTGGCCCGGGGCGCCGATGTGCTCCTGGACATCGACGTCCAGGGCGCCATGCAGATCAAGGCCATCAACCCGAAGGCGGTCCTGGTGTTCATCCTGCCTCCGTCGTTTCCGGTGCTGGCGGAACGCCTCCGCCGCCGCGGCCTGGACGACGAGGCGGAGGTTCAGCGCCGGCTGGCCAAGGCGCGCGACGAGATCCGCCGGTACGAAGAATACCACTACGTTGTGGTCAATGAAGATCTGGCGGTATCGGTCGAGACGGTCCGGGCCATCATCCGGGCGGAGCGCCAGCGCACCGCGGTCAACCGGAACCGGATCGGCACCATCATCCAAACGTTTGGAGAAGCGTACCATGTATAAACTGCCCCCCAGCGTACCCAGCAAGTACCAGTTCGTGCTCATCGCCGCCGAGCGGGCGAAGCAGCTCCAGCAGGGTGCGGCCCCGCTGGTCAAAACCAGCCACGTCAAGCCCACCTACCGCGCCATCGACGAGCTGATGCACGAGAAGCTGGAGTTCGAGATCAGGGAAAGTCCCGAGCCGGAATACGCCGAAACCCTGAACCCTGACGACACCAACGGCTGATCGCCGGGGCGCGACCGTGACCGTCGCCCTGGGCATCACCGGCTGCATCGGCGCCTACAAGGCGGTGGACCTGATCCGCCGCCTCCAGAAGGCCGGCCTGGATGTCCAGGTGGTGGCCACGCGGCACGCCCTGGAGTTTGTCACCCCCCTCACCCTCGAAACCGTTTCCCGCCATCCGGTCATCAGCGACATGTTCCAGCGCGCCGGTGACTGGGAGGTGGCGCACATCGCCCTGGCCCGCCGCGCCGATGTCCTGTGCGTGGCGCCGGCCACGGCCAACATCCTGGCCAAGTTCGCCCACGGGATCGCCGACGATTTTCTCTCGACGCTGTACCTGAGCATTCGTCAGCCGGTGCTCGTGGCGCCGGCCATGAACCACGCCATGTGGGACCATCCGGCCACCCGGGCCAACCTGGCCGTCCTGCGCGAGCGCGGGGTGATCGTGGTGGAGCCGGAATCCGGCTATCTCGCCTGCGGCGAGGAGGGCGCGGGCCGGCTGGCCGACCTGGCGGTCATCGAGGAGGCGGTGCACGGCGCGCTGGCCCCCAAGAGCCTGGCCGGCCGCACCGTCCTGGTCACCGCCGGGCCCACCGCCGAGGATATCGACCCGGTCCGCTTCATCACCAACCGCTCCACGGGCAAGATGGGGTTTGCGGTGGCCCGCCAGGCCGCCCGCCGCGGCGCCCGGGTGATCCTGGTCAGCGGCCCGTCGGCCGAGGCGGCCCCGTTCCCGTGCGTCCGCGTGGCCGTGCGGAGCGCCGCCGACATGGCGGCGGCGGTGGCGGACCACGCGCCTGCGGCCGACGCCGTGGTCATGGCCGCCGCGGTGGCCGACTACACGCCCGCCGCGCCGCAGGCCGCGAAGATCAAGAAAGGGGACGGGCCGCTGGCGCTGGAGCTGCGGCGCACCGCCGACATCCTGGCCGGCCTCGGCGCCGCCCGCCGCCCGGGGCGGGTCCTGGTGGGATTCGCCGCCGAGACCGACGCCGTCGTGGCCAACGCCCGCCGCAAGCTGGCCGCGAAGGGCCTGGACTTGATCGTCGCCAACGCCGTGGGACCCGACCGCGGATTCGGCACCGACGTCAGCACCGTGACCATCCTGGACCCCGCCGGCGGCGTCGAAGAGCTGGCCGACATGACGAAGGACGCCATCGCGGCCCGCCTGTGCGAGCGCATCGCCGCCCTGCTCCCCTCGTCCTGATCACCCCGCGGCGCAGTCTCCAGCCGCGGAATTCCGGCGCCCCGGCCGTCGGGGCCGCCGACCGGACCGCCCTTTTGGTTTGGGGCGCGGATCGAAAGTAAGCTAGAATGTCTCTCAGCCCAGCCCGAGGAAATCGTATGCCCAGAAAAAAATCCGTTCCGCCGCCCCCGCCGCCCCCACCGTCGCTCAAGAGCGGCTTCGTCGCCATCGTCGGCCGAACCAACGTCGGCAAATCCACCCTGCTGAACCAGGTGCTGGGCAAGAAGGTCTCCATCATCTCCGACAAGCCCCAGACCACACGCACGCGGATCCTGGGCGTCCACACCACGGCCGCCGGCCAGATGGTGTTTTTCGACACGCCCGGCGTGCACCGCCCCGGCCACGAGCTGAACCGGCAGATGGTCCAGCACATCCACCACGCGCTGCAGAGCGCCGACGCGGTGCTCCAGGTGATCGACATCAGCGAATCGTTCGGCCACGGTGAGCAGTACGTGCTGGACCTGGTCCAGGCCGCCGGCCGGCCGGCGGTGCTGGCCATCAACAAGATCGACCAGGTGAAGAAGAGCCGCATCCTCGAGGTGATCGACTTCTACCGGCAGCGCCACGCCTACGCCGCCTACGTCCCGGTGAGCGCGCTCACCGGCGACGGCGTGCCGGCCCTGGTGGGCGAGCTGTTCGGCCTGCTCCCGCCGGGCGAGTTTTTCTACGACGAATCGTTCATCACCGACTCCCCCGACCGGTTCATGGCCGCCGAGCTGGTGCGGGAGCAGGTGCTCCAGCACACCCGCCAGGAGCTTCCCTTCAGCACCGGCGTGATGGTGGATCTGTGGGACGAGGCACGCCGCGAGACCGACGGCCTGCTCCGGATCGAGGCGTCGATCCTGGTGGAGCGGGACTCGCAGAAAGGGATCCTGATCGGCCGGCAGGGCGGCATGCTCAAGACCATCGGGTCCGCCGCCCGGCGCGAGATCGAGGCGTACCTGGGCTGCAAGGTGTTTCTCGGCCTCTTTGTCAAGGTGGAGGCGGATTGGCGGAACAACATCCACATCCTCCAGCAGATGGGTGTGGTGCGCTGAGCACCATGGACACGCGCGAGGAACAGGCACGGCTGGACTGGCTGCGGGCCCTCGTCGAGTCCCTGGCGCTCTACGCCGACTGGGGTGTGACGCATTTTATCGTGGCGCCCGGGCGCCGTGCGGAAGGCGTTCTGTCGGAACCACCCGCGATCTCCGAAACGGCCGTCGCCGCCCCACGGGCCGCCGCACCGGGTCCGGCCCGCCCCGGCCCGCCCGCAGGCCCCGCGGCGAGCCAGCCGTCGGCCAGCCTGCTGGAGAGCGCCGAGGAGGCGCTGCCCCGCCTCACGCCCGAGGAGAAGGCGGGCCAGCTCGAGGCGCTCCGCGCCGAGATCGGCGACTGCACCCGCTGCGGCCTGTCGGCCAGGCGCCGGCACCTGGTGTTCGGCGAGGGGAATCCCGACGCCGCGCTCATGTTCGCGGGCGAAGGGCCGGGCGCCGACGAAGACCGCACCGGGCGACCGTTCGTAGGCCGCGCCGGTCAGCTGCTGGACCGCATGATCGAGGCGATGTTGCTGCGGCGCGACCAGGTGTACATCGCCAACGTGGTCAAGTGCCGCCCGCCGGACAACCGCACGCCCGAGCCGGAGGAGTCCGCCACCTGCGGGCCGTTCCTGCTCCGCCAGATCGAGATCATCCAGCCGCGGGTGCTGGTGCTGCTGGGGTCGGTGGCCGCGCAGTACGTGCTGGGCACGCGCAAGTCCATGGGGCTGCTGCGGGGCAGCGTCCACCGCCACCGCGGCGCCCTGGTCATTCCCACCTATCATCCGGCCTACCTGTTGCGAAATCCCGCCGCCAAGCGGGATGTCTGGGAGGATCTGCAGAAGGCCATGGGGCTGCTCGGGATTCCCGTCCCGAAACGGGGCGCTGCCCCCGGC
>JAAYUB010000116.1 GCA_012517875.1 Acidobacteriota bacterium
CAAAAGAGACCGGAGTTCGAGCGGCCGCCTTCCGCGCTGATCATACCAATCCGAACGCCCTCGTGCCAAGGAGATCATGCGCCCGATTTTTCATCATGCTGAAAAATCTTTTTGACTTCTAACGGAGTATCTTTGTGGTGACAGCTTCCCACACCCTGAAAATTGTGCCGTCGAGGGTCGGAATCGTGTATAGTATGGTTTCGTTTTTCCAGCGGAGGTATAAATGACGAAGAAACTGCTCTCCGGCGATGAAGCCATTGCCCGAGGCGCCTGGGAGTACGGCGTCCGGTTCGCCTCGGCCTATCCCGGCACCCCGAGCACCGAGATCCTCGAGGCCATTGCCCAATACCGGGAGATCGAGGCGCAGTGGTCCACCAACGAGAAGGTCGCCTTCGAGATCGCCATGGGCGCCTCCATCGGCGGCGCCCGGACGCTCGTGGCCATGAAGCACGTCGGGGTCAACGTCGCGGCCGACCCACTCATGACGTTTGCCTACACCGGCGTCAACGGTGGATTCATACTCGTCTCCGCCGACGATCCGAGCATGCACTCGTCGCAGAACGAGCAGGACAACCGGCGGTTCGCCGCCTTCGCCAAAATCCCCATGCTGGAGCCCAGCGACTCGGCCGAAGCCAAGGATTTTGTCGGCGCGGCGTTGGAGATCAGCGAGACGTTCGACTCGCCGGTCATGCTCCGGATCACCACCCGCACCGCCCACGGCAAGAGTGTGGCGCTGCTCGGCGAGCGGCAGGAGCATGCGTTGCGCAACCCCGGCAAGATCGACCGGGAGAAGTTCGTCATGCTCCCCATGTACGCCCGCCGCCGCCGCCTGGTCATCGCTGAGCGCGAGGAGCGCCTGGCGCGGTTCGCCGAGGAGACGCCGCTGAACCGCATCGAGCCCGGCGACCGTCGCGTCGGCTTCGTCACCTCGGGCGGCGCCTACGCCTACGTCAAGGAAATCTGGCCCGAGGCGTCGTTCCTGAAGCTGGGGCTGACCAACCCGATTCCCGCCGGGATGATCCGCCGGTTCGCCGCCTCGGTGGACCGTCTCATCGTGGTGGAGGAGCTGGACCCATACCTCGAGGAGCAGATCCGGATCCTGGGGCTCCCCGTCGAGGGCAAGTCCATCTTCCCGGCCATCGGCGAGCTGACGCCCGACATCGTCCGCGCCTGTCTGGCCAAGGCCGGCCTGCTGGAAGCGGCCGCCGCGCCGACCCATGCGGCGATGGACGGCCTGACCCCGCGGCCGCCGGCCATGTGCCCGGGATGTCCGCACCTCGGGATGTACCTGGCGCTGGGCAAGCTGCGCGACGCCACCATCACCGGTGACATCGGCTGCTACACCTTGGGCGCGCTGCCGCCCGTCAACGCGTTGGACACCTGCATCTGCATGGGCGCGAGCATCGGCGCCGCTATCGGGATCCAGAAGGCCCTGGGCGACGGCAAGAACATCGTCGCCGTGATCGGCGACTCCACCTTCCTCCACTCGGGCATCACCGGGCTGCTGGACGCCATCTACAACAAGAGCTCCATCACCATCATCATCAGCAACAACGGGATCACCGCCATGACCGGCGGGCAGGAGCACGCCGCCAGCGGCCATAACCTCCGCGGCGAGCCCACCTACAGCGTCGACCTGGTGGCCCTGTGCAAGGGCCTGGGTGTGGAACACGTCTTCGCCGCCGATCCCACCGACCACAAAGCGTTCAGCCAGCTGGTCAAGCGGGAGACCCAGTCCGACCACCTGTCGGTGATCGTCTCCAGTCAGCCGTGCGTGCTCTACCCCCAGAAGGTGAAGCGCGGCAAGTACGCCGTCGAGCCCGAGATCTGCATCGGCTGCGGCGCCTGCCGCAAGTCGGCCTGCCCGGCGCTCCTCAAGTCCGGCCAGAAGACAGACAAGGGGCACTTCAAGACGGTGATCGACGGGGAGCTTTGCACCGGCTGCGGCCTGTGCGCGTCGGTGTGTCCCGTCAGCGCCATCCAGCCCGTCGAGAAAGGAATGTAAGCCATGACCACCCCGACCACGAACATCCTGCTGGTGGGCGTCGGCGGACAGGGCATCATCCTGGCCAGCGAAATCATCGCCGAGACCGCGCTCCGGAGCGGCCTCGACGCCAAGAAGAGCGAGGTTCACGGCATGAGCCAGCGCGGCGGCGTCGTGAGCAGCCACGTCCGGTTCGGTCCCGTGGTGCACTCGCCGCTCATCGAGGAGGGGCGCGCCGACGTCATCCTGTCGTTCGAAATCCTGGAGTCGCTGCGCTGGCTGAATTTCCTCGCGCCGGCCGGCGCCGTGCTCGCCAACACCCAGCAGATCGTGCCGCCCATCGCTGCGGCCGGCCTGACCACATATCTCGATGACCCGGCCGCCGAGCTCGCGGCGCGGGTGCCCGGCGCGGTGCTGGTGCCCGCCGACGCGATCGCCCGGGAGCTGGGGAACAACCGGCTGGTCAACAGCGTGATGTTGGGCGTGCTGTCCACGATGTCGCCGCTGGACGTCGACGCCTGGCGGACTGTGGTGGCCGAGTTCGTGCCGGCCAAGGCCCGCGACGCCAACCGGGCCGCCTTCGAGCGCGGCCGGGCGCTGCGCGTGGTCTGACCGGCCGGCCGGTATCATCGATTCGGTTGCCCACGGGGAGGGAGCCGTCCGTGTTCGGATTCACGCGGCGCGCCGCCCGGCGCCTGCTGCATGACCCCAAGGCCCTCGGCCGGCTGGGTGAATGGCTGGCCCACCGCCGGCTCGCCGCCGATGGTTTCGACGTGGTGGCCCGCAACTGGCGCGCGCCGTTCGGCGAGGTGGATCTCGTGGCCCGGCGGGGTGAGGCGATCCATTTTGTCGAGGTCAAGACGCGGGTGCGCCACGCCCGGTGGCGACCCGAGGACGCGGTCACCGTGGAGAAGATCGAGCGCTACGGCCGGTTGGCCGCCTACTTCCTGAAAGAGCATGGCCTCCGGGATATCCCGGTCCGCTACCACGTCGTCGCCGTCATCTTCGATCCCGACGGGAGCCACGAACTGGAGTTCATCGAGAACGCGTTCAAGCCGTGAAGAGTCAGGAGTTGGGAGATAGGAGATAGGAGATCGGCAAGAATTGGTTTGTGCTTGTAATTCGTAATCGTAATTCCCAACCCGGCGGAGCCGGAACCAAAGGTGCATGATCGTGAACTCCAGCTCCGTGCCGCGATGCCGGGTCTCCGGCAAGCCCGTCCAGTTTCAAAGACAATAGCCAGGCGCCGCCCGGCGCAGCCGGGCAGCGCCTGGAAACCCGAATATTTTTACACGGTGCGCCCCTGGACAGGGGCGCGGGGAAGCGTGGATTTCGCCGACACTCTTTCCTCGCGCCCCGTACCCGGGGCGCGGCGCGTCAACTATTTGGCCTTCCAGGCGCTGCCCCGCGTTCGCGGGGCTGCGCCTGGCTATTTTCGTCGTGAATGCGGAGACGGTGTCGATCGATAATGGAGTGGGCAACCCGTCCGACGGCGCGGCGAAAATCCTGCCAAAAATTGTCAGAAAAACTGGAGTAACTGAGTAATCGTAATTCGTGATCGTCATCGAGGCTCGAGACTTGAAGCTAGAGGCTCGTTCCCGAAACGCCGACATCGGGATTCGGACTTCGGACATCGGCAGTTGATTCACCGCTCCACCCCTTGCCTTGAGTACCTGATAACCGTCCACCCGTTACCCATTACCCGTCACCCTTCAATCTTCAGCCTTCAACCTTTAGTCTGCATTGAATTTCTTCCCGTCTCTGTGAAGTCCGGGAACCTGTGAACTTTAAATCTGCGAATTTTCAAACCTTCAAAAAGCTCAATTGCGATCACGACTACGACTTACGATCACGATTACGAATTTCGATTACGAGCACGATTAACAGTTACGAACACGAATCCAAACCATTCACCGTTTCCTGCTTACTGGTTACTGTTCACTCCTGTCTCCTGTCTCCAACGAACAGTCACAGGTTGAGTCGGCGGAGAGATAGTCGACAATCGCGGGGGTGACGTCGGGGAGGGCGGCGATGCGCTCCACCAGCGCGGCGGCGCCCGGACCCCAGGCCAGCAGAGGCACCGGCGCGCGGGTGTGACCGCGCGTGCCCAGGTCCTCGATGTTGCCGTGGTCGCTGGTGAGCAGCACGGTGGTGCGCGCCAGATCGATGCCCGCCAGCGCCGATTCGAGGAACTCGTCGAGCAGGCGCAGGATCAGCCGGGCGAATTCCGGTTCGCCGCTGTGGCCGGCGTAATCGGTCATGAAATACTCATACAACATGAAGGGACAGCCGGTGGTCAATCCGGCCAGGATCCGGCCGCCCGCCGCGGCCGTCTGCAGCGGCAGGTCGTGGCCCTGTTCCTGCAGGAACAGGTTGGTGAAATCCTGGTACAGCGACCGCCCCGCACGCTGGTCGGAGAATGTGCGCAGCTGGCGGCCGCCGGCCAGCGCCGCCCACGTGGTGACGGAAAGCCGCCGCAGCCGGTAGAACCGCATGAACTCGGGGCTGAACGTGTTGATAAAGTCGCCGGCGACTCCCCGCCGGGCCAGCTTCAGGAACAGACTTTCCCGTTCCAGCAGGCGGCGCAGGATCCGGTTGGGAAATCCGTTGATGTGGCGGCCGGCCAGCGCGGCTGCGTTGACGCCGGTGAACAGCGTGGCCTGTCCGGTGGCGCTCTGGGGGAGTCCGTCCACGCCCAGGGTGGCATTGATGGGCCGGGCGGCGAAACCGGGCACCGCCACGGCGCCGCCGGCCAGCCGGGGCACGATCCGGAGGATCCCCAGGGCGGGATCCTGCAGCGGGTTCCGATCCGGGTCCGTACAGGTGGCGATCCCCAGTCCGTCGATGAAAATCAGCAATACGCGGGGCGGGTTGGTCAGCGGGTGCGTCGGGTGTTCGACCATGGCAAATCATTATCGCAGAAACGGCCAAAGCGACAAAGCGCTGCTGTAAAATACGGAAACTGGGGTACAATGACATCACGGAGATAACCTGCCATGAACGTCCGGATGCGACAGGACGCCCGCCAGATATTCGCTGAAGCGCTGGCGGCTGCCCAGCCCGCCGCCGCATTCGCCACCTGCCTGCGGCTCGACGGGGACCGGCTGGTGGCGGGCGGCCGCTCCGGTCTGGATCTGGGCGGCTTGGACCGCGTGTACGTGCTCGGCATCGGCAAGGCCGCCCCGGCGATGGCCCGGGCTCTCGGGGCGCTCGTGGCCCCACGCGCCCTGGCCGGCTACCTGGTGGCCAAAGCGGGGCAAGGCGAGGCCGTCCCCGGTTGTCAGGTGGTCGAAGCGGCCCATCCCGTCCCGGATGCCCGCAGCGTCGCGGCGGTGGAGGGCGCACTCCGCTGGCTGGACAGCTCGGTGCCGCCCGCAGCACCGGTCGTGGTGCTGGTGTCGGGCGGGTCGTCGGCCTTGTTCAGCCTGCCGGCCGGACGCCTCACCATCGCCGACAAGGCGGCGGTGACCGAGTTGCTGCTGCGGTGCGGCGCGGACATCGGCGAGGTCAACTGCGTCCGGAAGCACCTGTCCGCGGTGAAGGGCGGCCAGCTGGCCCGCCGCCTCGGACACCGGCCGGCCCTGACCCTGGCCCTGTCGGACGTGGTGGGCGACCGGCTGGACATCATCGGCTCCGGGCCCACCGTCGCCGATGCCTCCTCGTTCGCCGACGCTTGGCAGGTGCTGGAACGCTACGAGCTGACGCTGAAGGTGCCGGACGCGGTCCGCCACCACCTCGAAGCCGGCCTGGCGGGACAGATCCCCGAGACGATGCGATCCGACGATCCGATCCTGGCCAACAAGAACGCCGTGGTGGCGGGCAACAACCTGGCCGCTTGCCACGCGGCCAAGGAGTGCGCCCGCCGGCTCGGCTACCGGCCCTTGCTGGTATCCGACCACATCACCGGCGACACCGCCCACTGCGCGGCGTTCCACGCGGTGCTGGCGTACGACGTGGTGTACGCCCATCGGCCGGTGGCGCCGCCGGTGTGCCTGATTTCCGGCGGCGAGACCACCGTGCGTCTGCAGGGCGGCGGACTGGGTGGACGCAACATGGAGTTCGTGCTCCACTGCGTCCGGCGCCTGGCGGCCTGCATCGTGCCGGCGGTGGTCCTCTCGGCGGGCACCGACGGCAACGACGGCCCCACCGACGCGGCAGGCGCCCTGGCCGACAACGCGACGCTGGCGCGCGCTCAGATGCTGGGACTGGACCCCGGCGAGTTTTTATCCCGCAACGATTCGTACCGGTTTTTCCAACCCCTCAACGATTTGGTGATCACAGGCCCCACCGGCACCAACGTGATGGACATCCGCGTGGTGCTCATCGGTGAGCCGGTCCGGCCAGCCGCCGGGGGGGACCCCGGAGAGATGCCCTGATTCCAGCCGCGACACGGAGGCGCCGCCGCCCATGACCAAGATTCTGTATGTCGAGGACAATCCCGACAACTTCCGGCTGGTCAAGACCCTCCTGGAGACGTCAGGTTACGAGGTGGTGGGCGCCGCCGACGGGATTGAAGCCATCGTGCGGGCGCCGCAGGAAATGCCCGATCTGGTGCTGATGGACATCAACATCCCCTCACTCAGCGGCTACGAGGTGACCACCAAAATCAAGTCGATGAAAGGGCTCGAGGAAGTACCGGTGGTGGCCCTGACGGCCAAGACGATGAAGGGCGACAAGGACATGGCGCTGGCCGCCGGCTGTGTGGGGTTCATCGCCAAGCCCATCGATCCGTTCACCTTCGTCCAGGACGTGGAGAGCTTTCTCAAGGGCCGCCAGGACAAGATCCCCGTGGTCGAGGAGCAGTCCGTGCTCCGCGAGTACAGCCGCACGCTGGTGACGCACCTCGAGGAGAAGGTCACCCAGTTGCAGGAGTACAACCGCAAACTACAGGAGTCCGAGGAACGCTACCGGACGCTGGTGGAAAACGTCAACATCGGCATCTGGTTCCTGTCGCCCGAGCGGAACACCCTGTTCATGAACCAGCGCATGCGCGATTTGCTGGGGGTGGGCCAGCTGGATCCCGCCTCCCCCGACCGGTTCCTCGAAGAGGAAGCCGCAGAAGCGTTCCGGAACCACCTGCAGCTTTGCGCCGAGGGCCGCCCCCAGCTGTGGGAGACGAAGATCCTGACCATGCGCCGGGTGTCGCGGGAGGCGGTGGTTTCCGGCGTGGCCTTGGGGCAGCACCAGGGCGGAACCAGCGGCTTTCTGTTGTCCTTTCTCGATGTCACGGAGAAAAAGGCGCTGGAGCGGCAGCTCCAGCAGGTGCACAAGCTGGAGAGCCTGTCGACGCTCACCGCCGGCGTGGCGCACGATTTCAACAACATCCTGACCATCATCCAGAACAACGCCAAGCTCCTGGTGACGCGGAGCGACCTGCCGGAGGAGGACCTCCGCAAGCTGCGCAACATCGAGGGGGCGTCCGACCGCGGCTCGGCCCTCACCTCCCAGTTGCTGGCGTTCTCCCGAGAAAAGCCCACCAATCTTCAGGTGCTGGCGCCGGTGGAGGTGCTCCAGCGGTTTTGCACCTTCTTCGCCAACTACAAGAAGCCGTCGGTCCAGCTGCGCTATCCCACCTACGCCACGGTTCCCCGGATCGTCGCCGACGCCAACCAGGTGGAACAGGTCCTGCTGAACCTGGCCACCAACGCTCAGGACGCCATGCCCGGGGGCGGTGTGTTGGAATTCGACCTGCGCGCCGAGAGCCGCACCCGGGAGACGGTGATGAGCGGATCGGTCGGCGGCGACTACGTCTGCTTCATCGTCCGCGACACCGGCAACGGCATCCCGGCGGAAATCCGCCACCGGATCTTTGAGCCGTTCTTCACCACGAAGCCGCCGGGCAAGGGCACCGGCCTGGGGCTCAGCGCCGTATTCGGCATCGTCAAGCGCCACGAGGGTTTCATCGAAGTGGATTCCAAAGTGGGCGCCGGCACCGAGTTCCGGGTCTATTTCCCTGTGGAGGGGGAGAAATCGGAGATCCCCGGCGAGGTGGACCTGCGGATCCTGAGCCATGGCCGGTACACCGTGCTCGTGGTCGAGGACGAGGAGATGCTTGGCGACCTGCTGTGCGACATGCTCATGGAGTTGGGGATCAAGGTGCACTACGCCGAGAACCTGGCCAAGGCGCGGCAGATCCTAGACAGCAAGTCCGCGGAGATCAACTTCATCCTGCTGGATTACCAGCTCCCCGACATGGACGTTTCGGGCATCCTGAAATACCTGCGCACCGCCACGCCGCACATCCGGATCGTGTTTACCAGCGGCTATCGGCTCGAGGAGATCCGGCAGAAGGAGGGGCCCGTGGACATCGACGGCTTCCTCAAGAAGCCGTTCGACCTGCAGTCGCTCACCATGATGTTGAAGCAGATGCTGTGAGGCGGATCTCCGCGCCGCCGCCCTGTGCTGTCCGGTCTGGCGCCCCGGACGGCGTGCGGTTCAGGCCGGTTAGGTTGTGCGGACCGCTCAGCGGGGCTGCCGCCGGTCAAACCGTGCGGCGGCCAGGCCGATGGGTTTGACCGCCTGGGTGGCCAGATTCACTTCCCAGATGAAATGGACGGGCTCCCCGGTGCGGCCCTTCTGAAATGTGAAATCCAGCACGTGCGTGGCGGTATCTCTGGCCGTGGTCGTGTGCTCCACGTAGCGGTATTCGTCCGACGTGCCGTTCACCAGCTCGGCGAACGCCGGCCGCTGGGCCAAGAGCAGCCGGTAGGCGTCGCTCTGGCGGGCAGCCGGCACGGCCGGTGGTTTGGCGGCCGGTC
Source organism: Acidobacteriota bacterium (assembly GCA_012517875.1). NCBI lineage: Bacteria > Pseudomonadati > Acidobacteriota > Acidobacteriota bacterium. The sequence goes on from JAAYUB010000116.1 coordinate 8,743, forward strand.
GCGCGGCCGTGGCGGCGGGCGGTGCGGAAGCGACGGCCGCCGGCGGGGCGGGACGATTGGGGGCGCGGAGGACCTGCGGCGCCGCGGACGGCGGCGGCGGTGCCGCTGCCGCGGATTGCGGGGCGCCGCTGCCGATGGTGAAGCCGCTCGGGAGTATCGGCTCCCCTTCATCGGACGCAGTTGCCGCGGGTGATTGTTCGTTGGCATCCAACGCCGCCTGGTCGGTGGCGGGATTGGCGCTTGTGACGATCTGGGCGATCCGGTCGGTCCGGTCGGCCAGAGTGGTTCGCGTGGCCGGGATCAGGATCAGGGCCAGGATGAGCACCAGGCTGCCCATGGCGCCGGCGAGGTAGATGTAGGTCTTGCGGGAGAACCGCGTGTCATGGTCCTCCACCATGATGATGTCGGCAGTGGAAAGGGCCCGGCGCAGCTGCCGCGCCTGGCTCCTGAGGTCGGCCGGGCTGGGCGCCGGCTGACCGTCTGCGGGGATGGGAGTGTCGGCCGGGGGCCGCGTCTCGTCTGCTTGTGTCACGTCTCGACCTCCTGGGCTCCGCCATCCCTCGGATGACGGAAGAAACACTGGGTCCGGGCGCCGGACCGCGCAGCCCGCTTGACGTGAGCGCGGCGGCACCGATATGGATGTCGCGACCGGCCCGCAGGTTCATGTCGGGGATCGGCCGGTCCGCTTTCTATTATACGCAGATCGTGAATTTGGTTAAGCGCCCGGACCGTTCCGCGGCGAGCCGCACGACCGGGTGCGGTTCTGGTGTACAATTGGCAACGCCTGAACGCCGATCGTGAGGAACACCCGCAGCCATGACCGCCCCGCTGCTTGTCGAAGCCGAGTGCCCCGCCGCCGCCCCGGCGTCGGCGGGCGCGTCACGGCCCGGGGTGAGCGTTGTCATCCCGACCTGGAACGGCCGCCACCTGCTGGAGTGCTATCTGCCCGCTGTGCTGGCCGAGGCGGACGCCTACCGCCGGCTCACCGGCGCGGCGGCGGAGGTCCTGGTCGTCGACGACGGGAGCACGGACGGCACCGCGGAGTACCTGGCCCGCACCGCCGCCGCGGGAGTCCGCGTGGCGGCCCGCCAGGTCAACGGCGGTTTCGCCGCGGCCTGTAACACCGGGTTTGCGGCGGCGGCCCACCCGCTGGTGGTGCTCCTGAACAACGACGTGGAACCGGCGGCGGGTTTCCTTCCGCCGCTCCTCGAGCACTTCCGCGATCCGGCCGTCTTCGGCGTGACCTGCCGGGTGCTGCTGCCGGGTACTCGGGTGCTGAGCACCGGCGGCAAGGTGGGGATATTCCGGCGCGGCTACTGGAGCGCCCAGTTCAACTACGAACCGATCGGCGGCGGCAAGGGACCATGTCCCTCGTTCACGGCCATCGGCGGGTTCGCCGCGCTGGACCGCGGAAAAGTTCTGCAGCTCGGCGGTTTTCTGGACATCTTCAACCCGTTCTACTGGGAGGACATCGACCTGTCGTACCGCGCCTGGAAGCGGGGCTGGGAGATCCGCTATGAGCCGCGCAGCGTGGTTTACCATCAACCCAGCGCCACCATCGGCCGCGCCTTTCAGCAGCGTCGGATCGATACCGTCGCTGCGCGCAACCGGCTCCTGTTCCACTGGCTGGAGATCCGCGACCCCGGCATGCTGGCCCGCCACGCCGGGATGCTGGCGCTGCAAGTAGCGTCGCAGTGGGCCGGCCGGCGGCGGGAGTTTTACGGGGCGCTGGCGCAGGCGCTGCGGCGCCTGCCGGAAGTCCGCCGCCTCCGGCGGTCGATCCATCGCGGGGAAGTGCGGTCCGATCGCGAACTGGTGAGAATGTTCCAGGAACTGGCCCGCCGGTCGGACATCCGCATCATCCGTAGTCACGCCGAGGCGGAGGCGCTGGCCGCCGGCGCACCGGAGTAGTCAGCGGGATCCCGCAGTGATGGACCGAGGATCAGAGCCCGGCACCGGGAGCCTGGGCTTCCGGTGAGGCCTCCGGGATTTCGCTCGTGCCGGCGGTGGGCTTGCCGGCTGGTGGCTCCACCGTTGCCAACTCCACCTCAAGTCCTCCGATATACCGGGCCGCTAGGTTGTAGGCCCATGCCATCAGCGCGCCCATCAGGAAACCCGTCACCGCGTAGAAGATGGGAAAACCGAAGAGGGACACGGCACCGAGAATCAGGAAGATCGCACCTTCTTCCTCGCCCGAAGCCATGGTGACAGCCCCCGCGACGCCCATGATCACGCCGTAGAGCAACCCGCAGATGAGGCCGATCACCAGGAACATGACCCCCTGGATCTTGGCCAGGGACAGCGGTCCAATGCGCTGGATCCGATGCATGGCATCCTCCGTTGCCGATCCTCATCTCTTCCGGACGGGCCGGGCACACCGCCCGACGCTGCCCGTCCGATCATCACCAGGGCAGGGCGTCGGGTGACGCAGGGAGTTGGGCCAGCAGCACCTCCACCGCCCGGGCCAGCTGGGCGTCGGCGTCGGCGGCGAAATCCTGCTCCGGCGGCTGGACGACGATCACGTCCGGGACGCAGCCGTTGTTCTCCTGGTTGGTGCCGGAGCCGGCGACATACCAGCCGCGGCCCGGCAGCCGGACGAACGAGCCGTCGGTGAGCCGGGCGCCGCCGGTGGAGATCACCGCGCCGAAGGTGGGCATGCCCACGACGGAGCCGCGGCCCGTGGTCTTGAAGGCCCACGAGAAGATCTCGGCGTTGGAGTAGCTGTCCTGGTCGCAGAGCGTCAGCGCCGGTCGCGTCCAGGCTGACAGCAGGAGCCGCTCGGCATCGGGGTAGGCCTTCACCGCCGGATCGGCGCCGCGCGGCACGGTCCAGGCGTGGCGGCGGACGCTGAGCATGGCCATGAGATAGTCGGTGGTCCAGCCGCCGCCGTTGTTGCGGACGTCGATCAGCAGCCCCTGTTTGCCGTGGGCGGCGGCGAAGAGGTCGCGCTCGAACTCCTCGAGCGACGGCGCGTCCATGCCCTGGATGTGGATGTAGCCCAGCTTGCCGCCGGACCAGCGCTCCACCAGCGCGCGCCGCTCCTTGACCCAGGCGCGGTAACGGTCCTGGCGCCGCTGGGCGAAGGGGGCCGGCCGGAGCTCCACGTCGCGCTCGCCGTCGACGCCGGTGACACGCAGCACCGTCCGCTGCCGCACCGTGTCGGCGAGCAAGGCGAAGAAGTTGTCCCCCGCGGCCAGGCGGCGGCCGTTCACCGCCAGGATCCGGTCGCCGGCCCGGAGGCCGGCGTCGACGCGGGCGGCGGGCGAGCCCGCCAGGATGTCCGTCACCGTCACCGAGGTGCCATCGGCGGCCGGCTCCACCCGGAGGCCCAGCTCGCCGGTGGGGACGGGGCGCGGCGCCCCGGCGGCGGTGAAGCGCATGTGCGAGGCGTTGAGCTCGCCGCCCAGCAGGTTCTGCACCTCCTCGAAGTCCTCGCGGGTGGAGGCTCCCAGCGCCAGCGGCCGGTAGCGGTCTCTGAGCGCGGCCCAGTCGGCGCCGTGGAACGCCGGATCGTAGAAGCCCCGCTCCAGCTCGCGCCAGGCCTCCTCGTAGACCTGGCGGCGCAGGGCCGCCCGCTCCACCTCGTGGCGGGCGGTGAAGGCGACCGGGTCGCCGGGTTTCCCCTCGAGGTCGGTGACGCCCACCGTGCCCCGGCCGGTCCGGTACAGCACCTGCTTGCCGTCCTTGCTGAAGGCAGGTTGCGCCGGCCGCGTGTCGCCGGTGGTCAGACGCTTGAGCTCCTTGCCGTCCCAGCGCAGCTTGTACAGGTCGCGTTCGCCGTCCAGCGCGGCGCTGAACACAACGGTATGCCCATCGGGGGACACGGCCAGGTCGCCCTCGTCGCCCGGCAGGGCGTGCAGCAACCGCGCGCGTTCATGAATCTCCGCGAAGTCGATCTCCACTGGCGGCACCGGCGGCTCCTTCGCCTTGGCGGCCGTGTCGTCGCCGGCCGTTTTGCCCTTGTCCTCGGGCTTGGCCTTCTTGCCGGCCTCCTCATCGAACAGGAGCTGCCATTCCTCGGGGGAACGCTCGTGGTCGGCCCGCCGCAGGTAGACGGCCCACACGTCGAGGGTGGACGCATGGCGCTTGGAGAGCCAGTACAGCCGCCGCCCGTCGGGCGACCACACCGGGGCCGTATCGATCCCGGGGTGCTGCGAAATGTTCACGGCATCGCCGCCGGCGGCCGGCAGGATCAGGATATCGCTGTTGGCGGCCTGGTCTTCGCGGGAGACGGCGAGCCAGCGGGAGTCGGGCGACCAGACGAACTCCTGCTCCGTCCAGTGCGCCAGCAGGGCGCGGGCGCCGCTGCCGTCGGCGGCGGCGACGGTGAGGGTGCCCCGGTCGGCCAGATACGCCAGGTGCCGGCCGTCAGGCGAATACTTCGGGCGGAACTCGTCCGCCGGCGACTGGGTGAGGCGCGTCTCGACGAACGCGCCCGCTTTGACAAAGGCCCCGTCGTCGCGGCCGGCGGGCCGGGCGGAGTAGA
>JAAYUB010000117.1 GCA_012517875.1 Acidobacteriota bacterium
GCGCCCACGGCTTTTACCGCACGCCGGGCGTCCACTTCGACCGGGCGGCGGGGCAGGGGACGCCGTTCCACTACTTCGCCCAGGGCGGCGGCCTGGTCCAGGTCGAAGTGGACCTCATCAGCGGCTGCGCGCGCCTGCTCAAGGTGCACATCGTCCACGAGACCGGCCGGTCTCTGAACCTGGCGGTGGATCGGGGCCAGATCGCCGGCGCGTTCGTGCAGGGCTTCGGCTGGTGCACCATCGAGGAAGAGGCGTTCGACGCAGCCGGGCGCTGGCTGGCCGTCTCGCCGTCCACGTACAAGATCCCCACGATCCGCGACGTGCCCGACGACTTCGTCATCGAGACCGTGGAGCGGGACCTGCACCACGCCAGCGTGCTGGGGAGCAAGGCCATCGGCGAGCCGCCGCTCGTTTACGGCGAGGCGGCCTGGTTCGCCGTCAAGGACGCCATCGAGTCGCTGACGGGGCACCGCCGCGAGGCGGCGCTGACCCACCCGGCCACCCCCGATGCGGTGCTCGCCGCCGTCGCCTCGCTGCTGTCGCATGCGTGACTCGTGCTCGTACTCGTAATCGTGATCGTGGTCGTAATCGAAATCGTATTTGTATTCGTGAATCGAAATGTTCACCTCATCCCGATTTGACGACCTACCGTCTCTGCCCATCGAATGGATCGTTGGCCGGGCGTCTATCTTCCTGAACCAGCCGCCTCCTCGGCATTGTCATCCGGGTCAGCATGGCGACGATGCGACTCAGGAGCCCTTTTCCGTCATTGACTTCGGCGGCCAACCCCCCGGCGAGTGATGCCAGAACATCCAGGCTGGCGGCGCACTCCATCGTCGATCCCCGGGCAATTTCGAAGAAACGCCGCCGTTCCCGGGGTGAGCGCTTTCCATTGCCTTCGGCAATGTTCAGGGGGATCGAGAGAGCGGCGCGGCCCAAATGGTCGCGAATATGGCGAATGGAGGGATTTGAGTTGTCCAGCAGCGTCGAGGTCAGTTTGACAAAATCCAGACTGGCCCGGTAGACGTCGAGTTTTTCATGATCGAACACCGTGTGTCGCTCCTTTCAAGGGATGTAGAATTCATCTTTCATGATTAATAACGGATCGGAAGGACTGATGTCCGAAGTTGATTCCGAGTGCGATCACGATTACGATGGCGGGTACGATTACGAGTACGATCACGAGTACGATCACGATTGCGATTGCGAGTACGAGCACGAGCACGATGGGATGGGAGATAGACAATGAGTGAAAAGAAGAACGGGTTCCTTACGCCGGCCAGGTTGCGCGAGGAGATTTTGCGCTGCGAGTTCTGCGAGGAGAAGCCGTGCCGCGAGGCTTGCCCGGTCCACTGCTCGCCGGCCGATTTCATCATGGCCGCCCGCGTGGGGGCCCCATCCGACTTCCGCCGCGCCGCCGCGGTGATCATGGGCTCCAACCCGCTGGGCGGCATCTGCGGCGCGGTCTGCCCCGACACCCACTGTATGGCCGCCTGCTCGCGCAAGCTCTTCGATCGCCCCATCGAGATTCCGGCGGTGCAGGCCGCCATCGTGCAGCGGGCCAAGGACCTCGGGGTCATGCCCGCGTTCGCGTCCGCGCCCGCGACCTCCCGGCATGTGGCGGTGGTGGGCGCCGGGCCGGCGGGCCTGGCGGCCGCGGCCACCCTGGCCCAGTGGGGCCACGCGGTCACCGTTTTCGAGCGGGAGGAAAAAGCCGGCGGGATGTGTCGGCTCATCCCCGAGAAGCGGCTGGATCCACGCATCCTGGAGACGGACATCGAATTCCTCGCCGGCCTCGGGCGGATCGCCTTCCAGTTCGGCCACGCCGTGGCGCGGCCTGCCGAGTTGCTCGCCACCGGCTGCGATGCGGTGGTCGTGGCCACCGGCCTCGACCGCCCGGTGCGCCTGGGCATCCGCGGCGAGAACCTGGCCGCCGACTGGCTGAGCTATCTGCGCGCGCCGCGGCGCGTCCCCGTGCGCGGCCGTGACGTGGCCGTCGTCGGCGGCGGGGCCGTGGCCGTGGACTGCGCCCTGGCGGCCCGGCGCCACGGCGCCGCGAGCGTGGAGCTCATCTGCCTGGAGCAGCTCGACGAGATGCCGCTGACCGCCGCCGAGCGCCAGTGGCTGCTCGACGCCGGCCTGGCCGTCACCGGGCGTTCCCGGATCACCGGCATCAGCCGTCAGGCGGACGGCCGCCTCAACGTGGGCGTCCGGCGGGTGCGGCTTCCCAAGGGGAAGAAATTCCATCCCCGCCTCGTGGCGGACGACCCCGGCGCGGCGCCCGTCCGGCGCCGGTTCGACGCCGTGGTCATCGCCATCGGCGCCCGGCCCGGCCTCGAGACGCCCCGGACGCGCGGCGTGTTCTACGCGGGCGACCTGGTCAACGGGCCCACCACCGTGGTCGAGGCGGCCGCCGCCGGCAAGAACGTCGCCCAGGCGGTGCACGCCTGGCTGGCCGGCGAACAGGCGCCCCGGGTGGACAAGTCCGTCAAGAGCCGCGTCGAGCTGGCCGGCCGGCGGCTCGTGCCGGTGCCCCTGAACACGGCGTTCTTCGGCCGGGCCATCGTTTCGCCGTTCCTGCTGTCGGCGGCGCCGCCCACCGACGGCTACGAGCAGATGCGCCGCGCGTACGCAGCCGGCTGGGCCGGCGGGGTGATGAAGACCGCGTTCGACGGCGTGCCCATCCACATCCCGGGCGCCTACATGTATGTACTCAACGACCGCACGTACGGCAACTGCGACAACGTGTCAAGCCACTCGCTGGACCGGGTCTGCGACGAGGTGGCCCGGCTGGTGCGGGAGTACCCCGACCGCCTGACCATGGCGTCCACCGGCGGGCCCGTCACGGGCGACGACGCGGCGGACCGCGCGGTGTGGCAGTCCAACACCCGCAAGCTCGAGGCTGCCGGCGCCATGGGGATCGAGTACAGCCTCTCCTGTCCCCAGGGCGGCGATGGCACCCATGGCGACATCGTCTCGCAGAACGCGGCGCTCACCGCCCGGATCATCGGTTGGATCCTCGAGGGCGGCGACCCGCGCGTGCCGAAGCTCTTCAAGCTCACCGGCGCGGTGACGGCGATCCAGCCCATCGTGACGGCGATCCGCAGCGTGCTGGAACGGCACCCGGCGGCCCGGGCCGGGATCACCCTGGCCAACACGTTTCCGAGCCTCGGCTTCCGCCCCGGCGCCGACGGCCGCTGGGCCGAGGGCGCGGTCATCGGCCTGTCGGGCGAGGGGGTGCTCCCCATCAGCTACCTGACGCTGGCCAAGGCGGGCGCGCTGGGCGTGCCCATCTCCGGCAACGGCGGGCCCATGGACTACCTTGGCGCGGCCTACTTCCTGGCGCTGGGCGCCGAGACGGTTCAGTTCTGCACCGTGGCCATGAAGTACGGCCTCGGCATCGTCGACGACCTGCACGCCGGACTCAGCCACCTGCTGCAGGCCTTGGGGATGGTGTCGGTGGCCGAGCTGGTCGGCCTGCTCCAGCCGCACCCGATCCGCGACTTCATGGAGCTGTCGGCGGAAAAACAAATCTCCGCGGTGGACCGGGAGCTGTGCCGGCACTGCGGGAACTGCACGCGCTGTCCGTACCTGGCCATCGAGCTCGACGACGAGAAAGTCCCGCGGACCGATCCGGCCCGCTGCGTGGGCTGCTCGCTCTGTGCCCAGAAGTGCTTCTCCGGCGCGCTGCACATGCGGCCGCGCACCGCCGAGGAGGCCGCCGCGCTCCGCGAAAGCTGACGGCGTTCCCGGCCGCCGGTGCCGCCGGCGAACCGCCGGCCGGGCTGTAGATGACGCGACATTCATGACCTTGGAGGGTGTGATGCACAAGGTGAAATTGGCGGCGGCGCTGTCCCAGGAGGGGTTCAACTGCGCCCAGGCGGTCATCGGCGCCTACGGCCCGGAGCTGGGCCTGTCCCGCGATCTGGCGATGGGCGTGGCCGCCGGGTTCGGCGGCGGGCTGGGGCGCACCGCCGGGGTATGCGGCGCGGTGAGCGGGGCGGTGATGGCCCTGGGGCTGCGGCACGGGGCCCGCGCCGGCGCCGACACCGACACGAAGGAGCGCGCGTACGCGCTGACGAAGGAATTCCTGGCGCGGTTTGCCGCCCGCCACGGCACCGTGCTGTGCCGCGAGCTGCTGGGCGTGGATGTGGGCACAGCCGAGGGGCTGACGCGCGCCCGCACCGAGGGGAAGTTCAAGACCCTCTGTCCCAACTTCGTCCGCACCGCTGCCGAGCTGCTGGAGGAGATGCTTTAACGGATTGGGTGAATCGGTGAATGGGTGAATCGGGAGATGGGAGACGAGAGAAGGTAGACGAACAGAACGAACGATCAACCATCAACCATCAGCGAATTGCGAACTTGCGAACCTGGAACTTGCGAACCTGAGAACATTCCAACCTTCAAACGGCTCGATCACGATTACGAATGACGAGCACGAACAGCGGCGTCAGCGCGCCGCCAGGGTCGCGGCGATCGTGAGCTCCGCCCCGTCGCGGCGCAGCGTGACCGTGACCGTGTCGCCCGGCTGGCGACCGCGCAGCGCGGCGGCATACTCCGCCAGCGTATTCACGGCCTGGCCGTCGAGGGCGGTGATCACGTCACCAGGCCGGATGCCCGCCGCCGCGGCGGGCGAATCCGGCGTCACGGCGGCCACCTTCACCCCCGGGCCGGCGAAGGCGAAATCGGGCATGGTGCCCAGGGTGACGCGGCGACCCGCGGTCGGCGCGACGGATCCGTCGTTGGCCCGGGCCGTAGCGGCCGCGGCCGGAGACCGCACGGTCGGCGCCGGGCGCGTCAGCGGCTCGGCGCGCTCGGCCAGGTAGCGCACCGCCTCGCGGGCGAACGCGGCCACCTTGACCAGGCCGTCGGCGTCCACGCGGTCGGCGGTGTCGCCGGGACGGTGGTAGTCGGCGTGGGGGCCGGAGAAGAGCTGCACCGCCGGGATACCCCGGGCGATGAAGCTGGCGTGGTCGCTGCCGTCCAGCTCCTGTCCGACCAGTTCCGAAGTCACGCCGGTGACGTAGCTGCAGCCCATGGCGATGTGCACCCACTCGCGGGCGGACGCGCCGCCCAGCACCAGGAGCTTGCGCTCGCCCAGGCGGCCCACGGTGTCCAGGTTGACGGCGCCCATGATCCGCTCCGGCGGATAGGCGCCGGGCACTTCCAGGTAATGCCGCGAGCCGCGCCGGCCGCTCTCCTCGCCGGTGAAGGCGGCGAAGATCACCGGGCGCTCCGGCGGCGCTTCCTGGACCATCACCCGGGCCAGCTCCAGCAGCACGGCCACGCCGCTGGCGTTGTCGTCGGCGCCGGGGTGGATCTTGCCCTCGTCGCCCTGGTGGACGTCGGGCCAACCCCGGCCCAAGTGGTCGTAGTGGGCGCACACCACCACCGACTGCCCGGCCCAGTCGGGCCGCGCGCCGGGCAGGACGCCGATGACATTGGCCATTTCCATCGGCCGGTTGTCGGGCCCGCCGGGTTCCGTCCAGCGCTGCAGCCAGCCGCCGCTGTCGCCGCCGGGACGGAGCCCCGCCGCTTCGAACTGCGCGGCGATGTAGTCGGCGGCGCGCGCCAGGCCGGCCGAGCCGAGGCCGCGGCCCTCCATCTCCGGTGCGGCGAGAGTCTGCACGTGACCCGTCATGTTGCCGGCGGAAAACGACGGCGGCAATTCCGCCAGCGCCTTGCGCGCCGGCAGGCGGGCGGGCGGAGGGAGCTCCGGCGCGGCGCCGGCAGCCGTGGCGACCACGGCGCTCAGCGGCGAGCCCACCGCGGGCCACTGCCCCTTGAGCACGTTGGCGGGCTCATCCCCTTCGAACGCGAGGTAGCTGTACTTGCCGTAGTGGGGGAGCTTGCGCCCGAGACCCGGCAGGGCCGCCGGCGGATCGGCGCCGAGCCAGACGAGCACGCCTGCGGGGTCATCCGGATGGCGGGCCGTGACGACGACACTGTGGCCGGACCGGGCCAGCGACTGATCGCCAACGGCGACGTCGGCCGTCCCGAGCTTCAGGCCGTACCCGGCGGCCGCCCGCTCGACGACCGGGCGGAAGGTATTCTCCCACCCCAGCAGCCAGACGGCGCCGCCACGGGGCAGCTTCGACAGCTTCTTGTCGGTGACCACGGTCATCTGGCCGGGGCGCTCCGCGGCCCATCCTTCCGCCAGGCGCCGGTAGCCGGCCAGCGTCTCCGGCGGCGCGGCGGCCGGCAGGACCAGCCACACCCGGCCGGCGCCGAACGCCCGGGACAGCGCCGGCGGAATCTCGGCCCGGTCCAGCCGGCGGAAGAGGTCGAACTGCGGGTCCACGTCCAGCCGCAGCGGCCGCCGGGGGAGGTCCAGCTCGAAGTCGGCGCCCGCAGTGGGCAGGGGCACGGTGACGCGCCACGGCGACACCTCCCCTTCCAGCGTCACCGCGACGGGGACGTCCAGCGCGAACGGCGCGCCGCCCTGCGTCTGGGCCAGGCGGAACGCCAGCCGCCAGCCGTCGCCGGCCGGCGCCGCCGTCGCCGACTCGAGCCGCAGCACCGGCGCGCCGGCGCGCGTCACCCACTGGTCGAAGAAGGGCTGCAGGTCCCGGCCGGCGGCGGCCGAAGCGGCGTGCGCGAAATCGGCAAAGGCGGCGCGGCGGAACCGGTTGTCGCGGTAAAACGATCGGAGCGTCTCGGTGAACGCGGCGTCGCCGATGTCCCGGCGGAGCATGTGGAAGAGCATCATCGATTTGCCGTACCCCACGGCCTCGCTGGCCGCGTCGTGGCGGCTGCGGAAGGCGGTGAGGGGGATATCGTTCGTCGCGTTCACGTAGTCGGCATATTTCTGCAGCGTGGCGCGGCGGTACTCCTCGCCCTGACCGCGCTGCTCGGCGATGAGATGGTCGGCCAGATAGGCGGTCAGGCCCTCGCACCAGTTGCCCGCGGCCATGTCCACGTAGACGCCGTTGCCCCAGTAATTGTGGAGCAACTCGTGGGGGTAGGAGGAATGGAGGATGAACGGGAAGCGGATCACCTTCTCGCCGAGCAGGGTGAAGGAGGGCATGCCGTAGCCGGTCTCCCAGAAATTTTCCACCAGGGCGAACTTTTCGAACGGGAACGGGCCGATCAGTTTCTGGTACATGTCCATGTAGCTGGCGGTGACGCCGAGGTAACGGTCGGCCAGCGCGGGATCAGGCGTCCGCAGGAAAGCCATGGCGACGGCCGGGCCGGCGGGCCGGGCGTACTCGGTGAAGGGGCCGGCCACAAGGTAAACCTCCTCGGACGGGTGGGAGCACTGCCACGTGGCGTGGCGCGCGGCGCCCTCGCGCTCATGCCGGATGCGCCGGCCCTGGCTCACCGCGTCCCAGTCGGCCGGCACTTCCGCGGCGAGGAAGAAGGTGACCAGCTGCGGGCCGAACCACGGCACCCAGTGCGAGCTGCCCGCCAGGTATGCCCCTTCGGCGGCGATGATCCCGGGCGTTTCGCTGAAGCCGCGCGCGTACTCCGCCGCGGCCTGGATGACGGGATGCCGGATGGCTCCGGCGTAGCTCAGGGTGAACCGCCACTCGGCGCCGGTCTCGAAGGTGCGGACGATCTCGTAGAGCGCCACGGGAATGTCGGCGGGCTGGCGCCACGCCGCCGGCAGAGCGGGAAAATCCGCCGGGCCCGGCCGCCGCTCCAGGCGCCGCAGCGTGTAGCCCAGCGTCTCGATGCGGGGCTCCAGGCCGTCGTGCAGCAGGAAGCGGACGGCATCGGCGCCCGTGGCGGGAAAGACGACGGTGTCGCTCACCGCAAGGGTGCCGGCCGCCGGCGTCAGCCGGACCGCCAGGTCGTGATGAACACCGGCGCCGGTGATGAAGCCGGCGGCGGCCAGGATCAACAGGACGTTCAGACTGACGTATCGCACGGACATGGCACCTCCGGTCAGATGGCGATGGACACAACGGGTTTGGATGACATCCGGACTTCGGCGGATTTCCCTCCCGGGCCGGCCGCCGGTCAGACCACCGCCAGGACGAGCAGCGTCAGGTCGTCCTGGGGCTCGCCGTTGCAATGGTCCTGCACAGCCGCCTCGATCCGTCGGACCAGCTCCGCCGCGGACAGGACGATGCCGTCGCGGACCATCGCCAGAAGCCGATCCTCCCCGAACTGTTCCTGCCGGCCGTCTTCCGCTTCCGCCACGCCGTCGGTGTAGAGCACCAGCCGGTCGCCGGGCGCCAGTTCGACTGCGCCCTGGACGTAGCCGCGCTTCGGGAAGGGGCCGAGGAACAGGCCGCCTTCCTCCAGCCGCTGCGCCCGGCCGTCCGGCCGCACCAGCAGTGGCGGACAGTGGCCGGCGTTGACGTACGTCAGGCGGCGCGACGCCGGATCGTACTCCGCGTAGAACAGGGTGATGAACCGTCCGGCGGGCATCTGGGGATGCAGCGTCCGGTTCAGGCGCTCGCACAGCTCCCGGGGCGGCAGGCCCAGGCCGGTCAGGGCGCGCAGAGCCGCCTGCTGGTTGGACATGAGCAGTGCCGCGGACATCCCCTTGCCGGCCACGTCGGCGAGGGCGACGGCCAGCCGGCCGTCGCCCAGCTCGATCACGTCGTAGTAGTCGCCGCCCACCCCGCGGGACGGCTGCCACGCGGCGGCGATCTCCATTCCCGCCCGCACGGGGATCTGCTGAGGCAGCAACTGCCGCTGGATGTCGCGGGCCAGCTCCAGATCCTGGTGCTGCTGCCGCAGGCGGAGCCGGGCCAACCCGTCGCCCAGCACGCCCGCCGCCTGGACGAGGAAGTCGAGGTCCTCCTCCTCCAGATGCCGCGCCGGCTGTTTCCGGCCCACCGCCAGCAGGCCGGCGGCCGCACCGCCGACACGGACGGGCGCGGCGACTTCCAACCCCATCTTCTGCCAGAGCCGGGCGGCCGCCGGGGCCAGTTCCTCGCGGTGGACGGTCCGAGAGTCCGCGAAGGCGGCCTCCGCCGCCAGGAGCCCCCGCTCCGCCCAGCCGTCCGGCATGCCGATGGCCTCCACGATCCGGTACGAGCGGGATGCGTCGGTCTGGAGGAACACGGCCAGCGCGCGGCAATGCATGGCGGCCAGGGTCATCTCCGCCAGGCGGCGCGTCAGCACGCCGCGCTCCGTCGCCTCGGCCGCGGCGTGCTCCATCGCGGCCAGGGCCCGGGGGTAATCGAACTTGCTCTTGAAAAAGCGGCGGTCGACGAATCGCTGGACGCGGCGGTGCAGGGGCAGCAGGAGCGCGCCGGCGCCCAGGGTGGCGAGCACGATCCCCCAGAGGCTCTGGGTGCCCGTCAACAGCGCCAGGAACGCGCCAGCGACGGCGGCCTGGGCGAAGAAGGCGACGAGCAGGATGCCCGTGACCGCCGTGTAGATCACCGTCTTGCGGATGATGACGTCGATGTCCATCAGCCGGTACTTGAAGATGCCGATGGCGAACGAGATGGGAATCAGCACGTACAGCGCCTTGATCACCAGGTAGCTCATGTTCAGGTGCCGGCCGATGCCGCCGAGGGGCAGCAGCGTGAAGACGTACACCGTCAGCCCCACCAGCACCGTGCCCGCCAGCGCCACGATGGTGCCCCACAGCGGCCAGCGGAGCTGGCGCTTCTCCTCGACGTCGGCCTGGCGGTAGCCGGCCACCAGGGCGACGCAGGCCAGGCCGGGGTAAACGAAGGGAATGGCGATGAATGCCAGCAGCACGCTGCCGATCAGCAGAAAGCCCCAACCCACGGGCAAGCCGTCGGACAGGCCGATCCCCGCCAGGAGCCCCAGGCCGCCCACCGTCAGCGCCAGGTAGACGATGATGGTGCAGGCCGCCGTCGGCCACGGGTGCCGCACCCAGCCGGTGAGCCAGCCGCCCTCGCTGAAGCGTTGACGGAGGCGGACGGCCAGCGCCGCGGCCGCGCCCAGCAACACCAGGCCGACGAATGGGCCGAGCCGCGTCATCCCGTCGTTGAACAGGCCTTCCAGCAAGCCGACGAACAATCCGGTCAAAAACAACAACGCGATCAGGGTGACCGGCAGTGCGTAAATCCAGGCGCTGAGTTCGGGCCGCCGCTGCACCAGGCGAAGCGGCTTCGGAAACACCAACGCCAGATGCAGCAGGCTTGTGGAGAGCAGGTACGTGACGATCACCATGATCGGCAGGCTCAGGGCGTACATGCCGACGGCCACGAACCGGATGCCGATGGGCGACAGGTTCGGCTGGAGGATGATCGGGATCAGCAGATAACTGCAGCCGGCGGACATGGAAAAAATGAAGAACAGGCGGGCGCGGAGATCCTCGGCTCGGCGGGTGAACACCAGGAAGCCGATGCCCAGGAAGGCCGCGGCCACCAGCAGATCGGTGATCAGGCTGAACCAGGGGCGGAAGCCGGACAAGGTGGGGATCAGGCGCAGCCGGACCACCCGTTCTCGTTCGCCGGAGCGGACGGTGTAGCTGACGGTATCGCCCGACCGGACCGTGCGGTCCAGTTCGCTGATTGTTTCGCTGTCATCGATGGGGATGCCGTTGATGGCGATCACGTGGTCGCGGGTGCCGAGCCCCGCCGCCTCGGCGGAGGATCCGGGCAGAATCCCCGTGATCTGGCCCGGGGAGGGGACAAGCGCATCCAGCCATTTCGGGCTCTCATCATTCGGCTGGTTGTAGCCGCCTTGCATGATCAGGCCGGCCGAGTAGCTGCCGCGAAGGTTGGACAGGTGCCAGACGATGAACGCCGACGTGACCGCCACGACTGCGATGGCGGTCCCAAGATAGATGGCCCGAAGGAGCGGCAGCTTCACGTGGACGGCTCCGGTAGGGTCGCGGTGGGAACAGACTGATGCGTGTGACTCCCGACCGCTGGCTGATCCGGTGAAAACGAATCGGCGACCATGTTAACCCAGCCGGTCGCCGGTTGACAATCCCGATCGGTTGATTCACGGGAAAAATCAGGTGGGGCGGTTGGATCGCCGGCAGCTTCGTGGCGTTCGCAGAACCGGCCGTGCGGCTCGACGGAGGATGAAGCCGCGTCGTTCGGGTCCCAGCAGGCAGATGGGTGAGTGCACAATTGGGAGGACGGCTCAATCGCCGGGCGCGGTCTCGCGCCAGGCCATCTCCACGTGAATGGCGTGGACCAGGTCGTACATGAAGTGGTCGCGGAATGGTTCCAGTTGGAGCGAGTCACGGATCTCCTCGATGGTTCGCCCCTGCGCCCGGGCCTGGCCCACCGCGTCGAGCAGCGCGTCCAGGTAGTCCTGCTGGCGGGCGATGAGTTCCAATCCCCCCGGCGCCCCGTGGCCGGGAATGATCTGGGTTGCGGGGGGCAGGCTGGCGGCCAGGCGCTCCAGGACCGCGCGCATCCCGGTGACGCTGCCGCCGTGGATGGCGTGGGCGACCGGGACGAAGCCCGCGCCCAGGAGATCGAGAGCCGGGACGCGGACCAGCAGGTCGGCGTCGGTGTGAGCCGGCGCGGCGTCCTCCAGCTCGATGCGGATATCGCCCAGCGCCAGGCCGGTCCCGCCGGCGGCGAGCACCACCGGCGGCGTGTGGCGAAAGCCCACGAATCCGTCCAGCAGGGTCCGGTAGGCGTCCAGGTAGCGCCGGTGCCGCGCGGCGGGGCGCGCGTGGTCAGGGTTCGTCTCCAGTTGCTGGATGAACTGCCGGATGTCCGCCGCCGATTGGGGGTCGTCGAAGACCCGCTCCTGATTGTGCCGGGGCGTGTGCCGGTGACCGACGATGGCCGCGCCGGAAAAGAGCGGGTTGCCGGCGGTGTGGTCGGCGACGCAGTGGGTGTTGATCACGAACCGGACCGGCTGTCGGCTGAAGGCGGCGACGGACGACAAGGCGGCGCGGGAGGCGGGCCCGGTTGCCAGAGTGTCGATGACCACGAGGCCGTCGCCGGTCGCGACCACGGTCATGGACTCGTCAAGGTAGTCGTCGGTGATCGCCAGCAGGCGATCCGCGATCTGAGTGGCATGCATGGCGGCGACCTCCGATGTTCGATCGGTTACGATGCGGGGGTGTTTTATTTGTCCCGTCCGTTGGCTGACGCGAACGACGGTTCGGGCTGACGGGCGAGCGCCCGCGTCGCTGGAGCGGCCGGAATGAGGATCTTTCCGGCTGGACCGGGATCGAGGATAATGGCGCCAGCCATTCCCACGCGCGAGGTGGACCATGAGGCGATGTGTCGTCAGTATCATCGGTCTGGCGGCCCTGTGGGTCGCGGCGGGCGCGGTCCGGGCCGAAGCGCCGCTGCCGGCCGAGACGATTCCGTACGCCGACAGCGTCAGCCTGGCCGAATACGTCCGGCTGCTGGACGAGATGCAGGTGTTCCAGCAGCGGATCCGGGCAGCGGACTTCGACGGCGCGGCCGCGCTGGCGCGGGCCGTGGCGGAGCGGGTGCCCGAGCTGTCGCCCGGCCACGAGATGGGCTTCCTCGCGGCGGCCCTCGGCGGCCGGCCGGACGCGGCCGTCGCGTGCCTGGAGCGGCTGGCCGAAAGCTATTTCATCTATCCCGAGATTTACGCCAACCTGCTGCCGGTGGTGGAGCGCCTGGCGGACCCGGCCCAGCGGCAGCGCTTGCGGGAGGCGGTGGCGGAATGCTTCCAGCGGCGGGCGTTCCGGCTGCATCACGCGCTGGTGCGGGGGGCCAACGGCCGGCAGATCCTTGTGGAGATGATGTACCTGCATCACGCCGCCGGTGATGAGGCCGGTGCGTTGCGCAGCCTGGAGGCGGTTGCCGTGTTCGACGGGCCCTTCGCCCGGAACTTCCTGCGGCGCTCCACCTGGAGGGACCCGGCGGCCGCCCGGGCCGTCGAGGAGCGGCTGGACGCGAAACGCCGCGCCTGGAGCGGCGCCGTCGAGGAGCGGATGGACGGCGTGGTGCGCGTCGCTGCGGCGGTGCAGGCCATGAGCGCGGCGCTGCCACTGACTCCAGTGACGGATTGGCCGGGCCACGTCGCCCGTTGGATCCCGGCGGCGCTGGCGGCGACGGACAAGGCCGCCTACTACGAGGCGCTGGCAGGGATGGTGCATGCCCTGGGCGACAATCACACCCGGGTGCTGTTCCCCGACGACGTCGCCGCCGCGTGCGGCGACTGCGGCCTGGGGATCCGTCCCGTCGGCGAGCGCTTCCTCGTGGAGCGGGTGGACGATCCGGCGCTGACCGACCGGGTCCGACCCGGCGACGAGATCACCGCCGTGGACGGCCGAGCGCCGGCGGAGCACCTGGCCCGGAACAGCTGGCGGTTCCCGTGGGTGGAGCACGCCGCGCTCCGGCCGGCCGGCTACGCCCGGCGGCGGTTGGCCGCCGACCTGCTGGCCGGCCCCGCGGGCACGATGGTTCAGGTGACCGTGCGCACGCCCGACAGCACCACCGCGGCGCTCACGCTGCGCCGCGACCGGCCGCTCCGCTGCGCTCCGGCCGCGCCCGACGAGCCGCTGGTCACGGCGCGGGAGGTGGCGCCGGGCGTCTGGCGGATCCGGATCCCGCGGTTCGAGGGCGGGGATGTCTACGCCGCCTTCCGCGAGGCGATCGCCCCCATCGATCCGGACCGGACGCGCGGCCTGATCCTGGATCTGCGGGACAACCCGGGCGGCAACTCGGCATACGGCGACGCCATCTTCGCCCACTTCATCGACACGCCGTGCCCCAGCTATCGGCTGGATTACACGCCGGTGTTCGCGCCCACCAAAATCAACGGTCACCACGGACGGCTCCGGCTCTACAGCGAGGGGCCGTCCATCCAGCCGGCCGCCGGTCCCCGCTTCGGCTGCCCGGTGGTGCTGCTGGTGTCGGAACTCACCGCCTCGGCGGCCGAGGACTTTGTCTGTCTGTTCCGCGACCAGGGCCGGGCGCTGCTGGTGGGGCGACCCACGGCGGGCGGGACGGGCAACGGCCACTACGTGGACCTGCCCGGCGGCGGCATGCTGCGGGTGGGACTCAACGTCAGCCTGGCGTACAGCTGGCGGGGCCTGAAGCCCGATGTCAGTCTGGAACCGTCGCCGGCGGACCTGGCCGCCGGCCGCGACGCGGAGCTGGCCCGCGCGCTGGAGCTGCTGCCGGCGGCCGCGCCCGCCGGGCCGTGAAACTTCATCGAACGTTTTCGCCCGCCGCTGCGTACATAGTATTAATCTCATGATGGTCGGAGGCACCATGGTTGCAAAACGCATGTTCGCCCTCACTGCGGCCCTGTTCCTGGCGGCGGGGGGAGGACTGGTATTCGGCGTGGAGAAGGTCATCGAGAAGTCGTTCCCGGCCAGCCCCGGGGCCGAGCTGATCCTGAAATCCGACCGGGGATCCATCCGCGTGGACACGGGCGCGCCCGACACGGTGGCCGTCCGGGTGACGCTGGAAGCCCGGGGGCAGGACAAGGCGGAGAAACTGTTCCGGGAATTCAAGCTCGACTTCCAGCCGCTGGCGGGCGGACTGAAGATCACGGGCGAAGGCCCCGAGCAGGCATGGAAATTCTGGAACTGGGGCTCGGACAATCTGAACGTTCGTTATGAGATCACCGTGCCGAAGGAGTACCGGGTGAACCTGAGCACCGGCGGCGGCAGCATCGCCGTGTCGGATCTCGACGGTGAGGTGGTCTGCGACACCTCCGGCGGCAGCATCAAGCTGGGCTGGATCGACGGCCGGGTCCACGCCCGCACCTCCGGCGGCAGCATCAGCGTCGAAGGCGGCGCAGCCGACATGGACGTCGAGACCTCCGGCGGCGGCATCCGCATCGGCGACACGGACGGCAAGGTCCGCGCCCACACCTCGGGCGGCAGCATCCGCCTGGGCGCCTGCCGCGGTCCGGTGGACGCCGACACCTCCGGCGGCAGCATCACCGTGGAGGAGGTGCTGGGCGAGGTGTCGGCCACCACATCGGGCGGCTCGGTCAAGGCGACCATCACCCGCCAGCCAAAGGGCGACTGCCGTCTCGAGACCTCCGGCGGCAGTGTCACCGTCTACCTCGCGCCCTCGGTGCGGATGGGCGTCAGCGGCCACGCCAGCGGCGGCGGTGTCCACGTCAACGTCCCCTTCGAAGGGGATATCGACGACGACACCATCGAAGGGAAAATCAACGGCGGCGGCCCGAAGCTGCTGCTGAGCACGTCCGCCGGCTCGGTGAACGTGCTGAAGTACGCCGCGGAATCCGGTGCGGACGCCGCACCGAAGAGCGGGACGAAATCCAAGCCGAAGGCCGAGAAGAACTGACCGGCCTCCAGCGGCCATCCCCATCCGGCCGGACCGGGCGCCTCGACGTGGGGCGTCCGGCCCGGTCTTGACTTTCCCGCCGGATGAGTCCATAACAGGTCAGCCTGCGGACCCGCCGGTCCGCGGCGTGAATCCCCGGGGAGAACGCAGTGACCGAAACCGGCCAACCCCCTGTCGAACCGCCGGCCGCTCTGCGCTGCCGCCGTCTGGTGAAGCGCTACCCAGGCGTGCTGGCTGTGGACTGCCTCGACCTGGAGGTGCGCGCCGGCGAGAGCTTCGGCCTGCTGGGGCCCAACGGCGCCGGCAAGACCACCACCATGGAAATCCTGGAAGGGCTCACCCTGGCCGACGCCGGCGACGTGGAGGTGCTGGGGCGGCACTGGGGGCGGGGCGGCGACCCCGCGCTTCGGGCCCGGCTGGGCGTCCAGCTCCAGACCGCCCAGTTGCCGGAGAAGCTCACCGTGTTCGAGGTGGTGCGGCTGTTCGCCAGCTTCTACCCGGCGGGCGGTGACGTGGAGGCAATGATCCGCACCGTGGAACTGGCCGAGAAGCGCGCGGCCCGCGTGGGCAAGCTCTCCGGCGGACAGCGCCAGCGCCTGGCCCTGGCCTGCGCGCTGGTGGGCGATCCCGAATTGCTCTTCCTCGACGAGCCCACCACCGGCCTCGACCCGCAGGCGCGTCTCAAGTTCTGGGAGCTGATCGAGGCGTGCCACGCCCGGGGCAAGACGATCCTGCTCACCACCCATTACATGGAGGAGGCGGCGCGGCTGTGCGACCGCGTGGCCATCATGGACCACGGCCACGTCATCGCGCTGGGGAGCCCCGCGGAACTGGTGGCCGCGCTCGATGCCGAGCAGATCGTGGAGTTCGCGGCCGACGCCGAGCTCGAGGCGCCGGCGCTGGCGGCGCTGCCGGGCGTGAGCGCCGCCGCGCGCCGCGACGGTGCCTGGCGTCTCAGCGTGCGGGACATGGGCGCGGCGCTGCCGGCGCTCCTGGCCGAACTGGCGCGGCGGGGGGCCGCGCTCAACCGGCTGGCCACCCACCAGGCCACCCTCGAGGACGTGTTCGTCCACCTCACCGGCCGGGAGCTGCGCGATGGCTGAGCCCGCCGTCACCCCGACCGGAACCCGCCGCCGGTTCCACCCCCTGGCGGAGCTCACCCGCGCCCGGATCCTGGAGTTCGTCCGGGAGCCGGAGTCTATGTTCTGGGTGTTCGTCTTCCCGGTGCTGCTGGCGCTGGCGCTGGGGATCGCCTTCCGCACCCAGCCCGTGGAGAAATTCCGCGTGGCGGTGGAGACGGGTTCCGCCGGCGCTTCTCGACTGCTGGAACTGCTGCGGGCGGCGCCCGGCCTGGACGTGGCGGCGCTGGACGCGGCCGAAGCCGGTCGGGCCTTGCGCACCGGCCGCGTGGACTTGGTGATCGTGCCCGGCGCCGGGCCGGCGCCCGGCGACACGCCGTCGTGGACCTTCCGCTACGACCCGACCCGAGGCGAGAGCCGCAACGCCCGCCTGGCCGCCGACGACGCCCTGCAGCGGGCCCTGGGCCGGCGCGATCCGGCCGTCGCCGGCGAGGAACCGGTCGTCCAGCCCGGCGCGCGCTACATCGACTTCCTGATCCCCGGACTGGTGGGGCTCAACCTGATGGGGAGCGGCCTGTGGGGGATCGGCTTCACCGTGGTCCAGCTCCGGACGCAGAAGCTGCTGAAGCTCTTCGCCGCCACGCCCATGCGCCGGCCCCACTTCCTGCTGTCGTTCATCCTGTCGCGGTTGCTCATGCTGGTGGGTGAGCTGGCGACGCTCATCGGCTTCGGCTGGCTGCTCTTCGACGTGCGGGTGCACGGGTCGTGGCTGGACCTGGCCGTGCTGTCGCTGCTGGGGTCGCTGGCGTTCGCCGGCATCGGGCTGCTGGTGGCGGCGCGCCCCCGGACCATCGAGAGCGTGTCCGGTTGGATGAACCTGGTGATGCTCCCCATGTGGATCTTTTCGGGGGCGCTCTTCTCGTACGCCCGCTTCCCCGAGGCGGTCCAGCCGTATCTGCGGCTCCTGCCGCTCACCGCGCTCAACGACGCGCTGCGGCTGGTCATCAACGAGGGCCGGCCGCTGTACGCCGGCTGGTTCGAACTGACCGTCCTGGCCGCCTACACCGTGATCTCCTTCGTCCTCGCCCTGCGCTTCTTCCGGTGGCAGTGAGCGAACGGTGCATCGGTGAATGGGTGAATCGGGAGACGAGAGACGGGAGAAGGTCGCCGGACAGAACGAACGTTCAACCATCTGCCATCCACTATCCACCATCGACTATTAACTGATTGCAAACCTGCGAATCTTCAAACCTGCACACTGTGAAACCTGCAAACAGCTCGCTGACGATCACGGTTACGTATTCTGATTACGTGCACGAACCATCAACGCCCAGCCGCATGGGCGGGCGGCGGCCGTAGGTGAGCCAGCGCCAGAACCACTCGGCCGGACCGAAGCGGAAGTGCCTCAGCCAGATCGGGCTGTACCAGAGCTGGACCGCCCAGATCGCGACGACGAAGCCCATGAGGGGAAACCGGGGGACCGCGCCGAAGAGCCCGAAGCCGTAACCGTAAAAGATGGTGGTGGCGATGACGGTCTGGGCCAGGTAGTTGGTGAGCGCCATCCGGCCCACCGCGGCCAGGCGCCGCTGCAGGGTCGACCAGACGCCGACCTGGTACAGCCGCATGATCAGCCCCACGTGGCCCAGCGCCACCAGCAGACTCCCCACCTCGTTGAAGTGCCCCGCCGCCAGGAACTGGTGGATGAAATCGAAGCGGGTGCGGAACAGGTCCCACATTCCCAGCCCCACGAGGGGAAAGCCCAACCCGTATCCGACCAGCATCAGCCGCCGGTAGAAGCCGGGTGACCGCCGGGCGCTGAACACATCGAGCTTCATCAGGGCCATGCCGATGAGCATGATCCCGCCAAGGCGCCAGGTGAAATACATGAGGGTCATGAAGATCTGCATCTGGAGCACGTTGGGGGCGCGTTCCATGAAGAGCCCGCTCCAGGAGCCGCGGTGAACCTGGATCTGCCGTTGGAGTTCAGCGGGCGGCGGCTCGAACTGCTGCCGGAGCTCCGGCCAGGTCTCCGCCATCGCCTGCTGGAACTCCGTGAGCGTGCGGCCGGCGGCCTGGGCCGTTGCGGCCTCCTGCGCGGTCTTCCGGGCGAGCATGAAAAATCCGCCCATGGCGGTGTAGGACAGCATGGCCATCAGGATCAGGGCTGCGCCGACGGTGATGAGCCGGCGGGGGGCGACGCGCCGGAACAAAAAGAGCAGCATGCCGCAGAGGGCGTAGTTGTACAGGATGTCGCCGTACCAGAACAAGTAGGCGTGCAACAGGCCGAACGCCAGGAGCACCAGTACCCGCCGGTAGTACACGCCGCCGAGTTTCACGCCCCGGGTGGCGGAGCGCTGGTCCAGGAGCACCAGCCCGGCGCCGAAGAGCATGGAGAAGATGGTCATCATCTTCTGATCGAACAGCAGGTGGGTGACGATCCACGTCCACATGTCGGCGCCCGTGTTGCCGCCCCAGACCAGCGGGTTGAAGTACGCCGCCATGGGCAGGGCGAAGGCGTAGATGTTCATCACCAGGATGCCGAGCACAGCCACGCCGCGCAGGACATCCACGGCGGCCAGGCGCTCCGGTGCGGCCACCGGTTCGAGCCGGAACGGAACGGCCGGCCGATCGGGCGCCGGCGCGACGGCATCCGGGACAGGTTCCGTTGGCGCGGCATCCGGAGGACAGACGGACTCATTCATGCGCGACCTCCCCATTGCTGTGGCAGATGATGCAGACCCTGTTTGCGGACCAGCGGTTTTCTTTCAGCGGCCGCAACCGCCGCCGCGCTATTCGGCCGCCTTGATCTCGTCCCAGACCTTCGTGTAGAGCGCGTTGGCGGCGCCGAGGTCGTCGATCACCTCGCAGCGGGCCCGGATCGCCTCCGGCACGAACACCGCCGGGTCGTTCCGCAGCTCCGCGTCGAGCTTCGGGTAGCAGGCGGCGTTGGGGCAGAGGTAGCGGATGAAGTTGGTGTTCTCCGCGGCCACCGCCGGATCGTGCAGGAAGTTGATGAACGCGTGCGCCAGCTCCGCCTGCGGCGCACCGGCGGGGATCACCAGGTCGTCGCAGGCGATGGACGTGCCCTCGCGGGGGATGACGAAGGCGATGTCGTCGTTCTCCGCCTGCACCTGGAAGATGTCGCCGCTGTAGCCGTGCACCAGGAGGAACTCGCCCGAGGCCAGGCCGGTCTTGTATTGCTCGTTCTCGAACTTGGCCAGATGCCGCTTCCAGCGGATGACCACGGCCTGGGCTTCCGCCAACTGCTCCTCGTCGGTGGTGTTCAGGGAGTAGCCGAGGAATTTGAGCGCGCCGCCGATGCTTTCGCGCATGTCGTTGAGCATGGTGGCGCGGCCGGCCAGGTCGGTCCGGTCGAAGACGCCCCAACTGGGCTCGACGTCGGCGAGCTTGCTCTTGAGGTAGGCGATGCCGGTGGTGGTGAGCATGTACGGCACGCTGTGGTGCATTCCGGGATCCAACGCCACTTTGAGGTACGCCTGGTCGATGTGGCGGAGGTTGGGGAGCCGGGTGTGGTCCAGCGCCAGCAGCATGGCCTGCTTGTGCATGACCTTGACCATGTAGCTCGAGGGGGTGATCAGGTCGTAGCCGCCCCCGCCGGCCTTGAGCTTGGCGTACATCGCCTCGTTGGAGTCAAACGTGTCGATTTGCACCCGGCAGCC
This sequence comes from Acidobacteriota bacterium, assembly GCA_012517875.1. Taxonomy (NCBI): domain Bacteria; kingdom Pseudomonadati; phylum Acidobacteriota; species Acidobacteriota bacterium. The sequence continues at coordinate 19,912 of JAAYUB010000117.1, forward strand.
GTACTCCGCTTCAAAGCGCTGGACGAGCTCGGGCTTGACGTAGTCGGCCCAGGTGTAGACGTGGAGCACCGGCGTCTCCCGCGTGCACGCAGGCGCCAGCAGCAGGGCGGCGGCCAAGGCGGCCGCGGACAGAATGCGGAAGGTTGCGCTCATCGGTTTTCCTCCGTCAGGCGGCGGCTCAGCCACACCGCGGCGAACGTCGCCGCCAGCAGCAGCGTGGACAGCGCGTTGATCACGGGGGGCGAGCCGTGCTTGATCATACTGTAAATCTGGATGGGCAGGGTGGTGGAACCCGGCCCGGCGACGAAAAAGGTGATCACGAAGTCGTCCACCGACAGCGTGAACGCCAGCAGCGCGCCGGCAACAATGCCCGGCGCCAGCAGCGGCAACAGCACGCGCCGCACGGTGGTCCACCAGCCGGCGCCAAGGTCCTGGGCCGCCTCCACCACCGCCCAGTCGAAGTCCTGCAGCCGGCCCAGCACCACCAGGGCGACATAGCTGACGCAGAAGGTGATGTGGGCCAGGGTGATGGTGCCGAGCCCGAGCGGCATCCGCAGTGCGGCGAAAAAGAAGAGCAAGCTGATGCCCATGAGGATCTCGGGCACCACCAACGGGATGTAGATCAGGGTGAAGTGGACGCGCTGGAGCCGGCTCTGCCAGCGGTGCAGGGCAAAGGCGGCCAGAGTGCCCAGCACCACCGAGGCGGCGGTAGCCGCCACGGCTACGACGAGGGTGTTCTGCAGCGCCTCCCAGATTTCGCGGTGGGTGAACAGCCGCTCGTACCAACGCAGCGACCAGCCGCCCCAGGTGCTGCCGAAGCGGGAGGCGTTGAACGAGTTGATCACCAGCACCAGAATGGGCAGGTAGAAGAAGGCCAGCACGGCATACGTGACCACGATGGGAAAGCGGCTCCGGGTCACAGCCCCTCCTCGTCGGTCGGCGCCCGCCGCCGTCCGCGCGCTTGCAACACGAGCACCGCCGCCATGGGCAGCAGCACGCCCAGGGTGAGCAGCGCCGCCAGCGCGCCGGCGTGGGGCAGGTTGCGGTCCACGAACACGCGCTGGGCGATCTTGTTGCCGATCATCTCGGAGGTGGGGCCGCCCACGAGATCGGGGATGACGTACGTGCCCAGCGCCGGGATGAGCACCACCAGCACCGCGGTGAGCACGCCGCGGCGGATGCCCGGCACGAACACGCGCAAGAACGCCTGGAAGCGGCCGGCGCCGAGGTCCCGCGCCGCCTCGAGGAGCTGGAAGTCGAACTTCTCCGCCGCGGCGTACACCGGCAGGATGGCGAACGGCAGGCAGGTGTACACCATGACCAGCAGCACCGCCGGCGGGTGGTACAGCAGGGCGGCGTCGGCGGACACCAGGCGGAGGCAGGCCAGCGCCTGCTTGAAGAGCCCGTCAGGGTGGAGCAGCACCTTCCAGGCGAAGATGCGGATGAGGAAGCTCGTCCAGAACGGCACCACCACCAGCAGCAGCAGCGTCTGGCGCCAGCGCCCGGGCGCCCGGGCGATGTAGTAGCCGGTGGGCAGCGCCAGGAACAGGCAGATCGCGGTGGTGAGCAGGCTGAACAGCACGGTCCGCGCGGCGATGATGACGTAGTGCGGGGCCGCCAGTGCGCGCACGTGGTCCAGCGTCCAGCCTGCGCCGATGCCGCCGAACGGGTCGGCCGGCCGCAGGCTGATGGCGAAGATGAGCACGGTGGGCAGGAGGAACAACACCGCCAGCCAGCCCATGGGCGGCAGCGTCACGAGCCACTCGGGCAGCCGGTCGCGCAGGTGGCGGCTCACGGTGCGTCCTCGCCTGCGGGCGCATCGTCGGGCACGTCGCCGATCTTTTCCGGCGGGCGTTCCACCAGGCGGGCGTCCGCCTCGCTGAAGCGCTCCAGCATGTAGCCGTCATCGGCGTGCCACGAGATCCAGACCGTCTCGCCCCAGACGATGGGCCGCTCGTCGAGCAGGAAGCGGCTGTGCTGGCGGTGAACGGCCAGCCGGTGGCCGTCCACGCGCACCCAGTACTTGGTCATGGCGCCGAGGTAGATCACGTCGTCCACCCGCCCCTGGTAGGCGTTGATGGACGGCTTGGCGGCGGGCGCCTCGCGGGCGATGTGGAGCTTCTCGGGCCGGACGCTCAGGAACACGGGCTGGTCGGGGCCGATCTGCTTGTCGTTGAAGCAGCGCACGTCGGCGAAGCCGTCGATGGCCAGCCGGCAGTAATCGCCGTCGAGCCCGGCGACGCGGCCCTCGAAGAAGTTGGTGTCGCCGATGAACGCGGCGACGAAGGAGCTGCGTGGCGCTTCGTAGATCTCCGCCGGCGTGCCGGTCTGCAGAACGCGGCCGCGGTCCATGACCGCGATCCGATCGCTCAGGCTCATCGCCTCGCCCTGGTCATGGGTGACGTAGAGGAAAGTGATACCCACCTGGTCGTGGATCAGGTCCAGCTCCATGAGCATCCGCTGGCGGAGCTTCAGGTCCAGCGCCGCCAGCGGCTCGTCCAGCAGCAGCACCGACGGCTGGTTCACCAGCGCCCGGGCCACCGCCACGCGCTGCTTCTGGCCGCCGCTGATCTGGTCAGGCTTCTTGTGGGCGTGCCCCTCCATCTGGATGAGCGCCAGCATCCGGTCCACCGCGTCATCGATCTCGCGCCGGGTGCGGCGGGCCACCCGCAGGCCGAAGGCGATGTTGTCGCGGACAGTGAGGTGTGGGAAGAGGGCGTAGCTCTGGAAGATGGTGTTGACCGGGCGGCGGTTGGGCGGCAGCGCGGTGATGTCCCGGCCGTTGAGGAGGACCCGGCCGGCGTCGGGCGTCTCGAAGCCGGCGATGATGCGAAGCAGGGTGGTCTTACCGCAGCCGCTGGGCCCAAGGAGGGAAAAGAACTCACCGCGGTCCAGGGTGAGTGAGACGCCGTCCACGGCCCGGACGCGGCCGAAGGCCTTGGCGACGTCCTGGAGCTCCAGAAGGGCGCTCAACCCACACCTGCCGGCAGGAGGATCAGATGCATGGCGCGATTGTAGGGCCGGCGCGGGGGAGATTCAATTTGTTTTTGGCGGCGACGGACATCGGACATTGTCATTCGTAATCGTCATCGTGATCGTGATCGCAATTCGTTATCGAGGCCAGAGACTCGAGGCTCGAGACTCGTTCCCGATCATCGGACATCGGACATCGGATATCGGATATCGGACCTGGGACCTGGGACCTGGGTTCTGGGTCCTGGGTTCTGGGACCTGGGTCACAGAACCCATATCCTAATATCCATTCACCGATTCACCGATTCACCGACTCACCGATTCACCGTTTTACCGATTCACCGATCAATCGGTATAACTGGCAAAATCAACCGGTTGGCACAGCGGAGGTACCGCGAGCAGGAGCGAGCGGCGGAAAGATGCCCTCGCAGCGTCTTACCCCGGGCGCCGAACCACTCCGTCGGCGTAGGTCGACCACGGCAGCCGGGATCGCCGGGTCTCTGATTGCTGTCACCGATCCGGCGAGGCGGGGGGACCTTGTTCAACGGCGCAACCACCGCGGGCGATGGAATCGTGTCGCGGGCCCCGCGAGTATGGCGGGGAGGGCTTTCGCGCCGCTCGCTCCCGCTCGCGGCACCTCCCGCTTGCCCGCTGATCGATCGTGCCCATGTTCAGGCGCGCGCTCGGATTCGAGCCTCGATTACGATTTCGATCACGAATTACGACCACGAGCACGAACCCGCAACCCTCAACTATCAACCTTCCCAACCTCGTTCAGGCCAGCCGTTCGGCCACCGATTCCCACTCCCGCAGCAGCACCTCGATGTCCCGGCCCACGGTTTCGAACTCGTGGCCCAGGCGCGCCAGCTCGGCGCCGCCCATGCCGGGAGGCGGCTCGGTGAGGATCCGCTCGATGTCCGTCCGCCGCGCCTCGGCCGCCTCGATCCGTGCCTCGAGGTCGGCCAGCAACCGCTCCAGCCGGACGCGCTCGTTCTTCGACAGTCCCGCGGGGCGGGGGCGCTCCTCCGGTCCGCGCGCCCGGGCGGCC